>USQE01000138.1 GCA_900556675.1 uncultured Collinsella sp. | reverse complement strand
GAAATCGAAGCATCGTCGACAAACAGGCGCGACAACGGACCCGAGAACACCAGCAGCACGGCAGACAGGCCACCAATGAGCATAAACGACAGCACAAGCGACGTATGGTAGCCCTTTCGCATGCGCTCGTAGTTGCGCGCGCCAAAGTTCTGTGCCGAGAACGTGGTGATCGACACGCCAAGCGCCTCGGTAACCATCCAGACAATGCCATCCAGGCGGCCCGAAAGACCCCAAGCCGTGGTGACATCGGCGCCAAACGAGTTGACCGACACCTGAATCAAAACGTTGGAAATCGAATACGCAGCAGACTGAAAGCCAAGCGGCAGACCACACGAGATCATGCTCTTACAAATGCCCGGATCAATGCCGAGCTTGGACAGCGAAAGCCGCCACGCACCCGGTGCGTGCATCATACGAATCACGATCATCGTGGCGTTGGAGCAAATGGTCAGCGCCACCGCGATGCCGCAGCCCAGAGCCTCCATATGAAGCACGGCAACGAAGATGACATCCAGCACCGCATTAACAAGGCAGCCGGAAGCGATGATCACAGCAGGCCCGCGCGTGTCGCCCACGGCGCGCAGCAGTGCCGTTCCCATATTGAGCAGCAGCGCCGCAACCATGGCGGCAAAATAGCAACGAGCATAGGCCGCGCCCTCGGCCAATAGTTCATGCGGCGTGTTCATAAGCACCAGCATGGGCTCAACGAACACTATGCCAAGAATCGAGAAAACGATACCGCCCACCAGCGCGAGGGTCATGGCCGTATGGACCGAACGACTCAGCCGGTCATCATCGTGCTGGCCAAAATACTGACCAGTAATGACTGCGCAGCCGGCGCCGACGCCAACGCAAAAGCCAATGCAGAGCTCGGTGAGCACCATCGTGGCTTGAATGCCACCCAGTGCGAGCTTGCCGCCAAACTGGCCGACGATATAGGTACCGATAAGCGTGTAGGCCTGCTGAAAAAACGAACTAAAAAAGATGGGAACACATAGCGAAAGCAGCTGCTGCCAAATAACACCCTGCGTTACATCGATAGCCGTAGATTTCTTAGCCACACGCCCTCCCCAAAAGCGCACGTCAACCGACAAAACAGTAATTTAAGACCCAAGCCAATAGCAGCTTAGCACCGACCGGCGTCGACCAAAACACCCCGAGTCAGAGCCCGGTGCGAACTATCTGCCTAGTGATACAAACCCGGCTGGTAGTGATACTCATTGCTCACATGCGGGCACAGCTGCCAAAAGGCGACGGCACTCGCCGCGGCCACGTTGAGCGAATCGACCCCGTGCGCCATCGGAATGCGCACGGCCCGGTCGCAGCCCGCGATGGTCTTGGCGCCCAGGCCGGCACCCTCGGTACCCATAAAGATTGCCAGGCGGTCAATCTCCTGCAGCACGGGATCGTCCAGCGATACGGAATCGTCCGTCAATGCCATGGCAGCACAGGAAAAACCGGCTTCGTGCAGTGCCGCCAGGCCATCGTGCGGCCACACACGAGCCTCGCTGCCAATGCGCGTCCACGGCACCTGAAACACCGTGCCCATGCTCACGCGGGCCGAGCGACGGTACAGCGGGTCGCAGCACGTAGGGCTGACCAAAATACCGTCAACGTTCAATGCGGCCGCCGAACGGAAAATCGCGCCCACATTGGTATGGTCGACAATGCCCTCGAGCACGCACACACGCACCGGACGCTCCCCCGCCGCCTCGACGACGCCGTCGAGAAACTCATCAACCGGAATCTGCCGCGGGCGACGAAACGCCGCGAGCGCGCCGCGCGTCACGTTAAAGCCCGTCAATTGCTCCATGAGCTCCATGGAGGCAACGAACACAGGAACCGGACCTGCGCCCTCGCGCACAACCAGGCGCTCAAACAGCGGCATCATCTGATCAAGCCAGCGTTCGCCCAAAAGAAAGCTCACCGGCTGGTATCCGGCACGCACCGCGCGCTCGATAACCTTGGCACTCTCAGCGATAAAGATACCCTTTTGGGGCTCCAGCACGCAGCGAAGCTCGCGCTCGGTCAGTCGCACGTAGGCGTCGAGCCGCTCATCCGTAAGCGAATCGATTCGCAGAACCTCAACGGCATCAGTCATAGCAGCCAGCCCGCACCCTTCTTAACAGCACATCTATACCAAACGAGGCGACGCGAAGCGCCGCCCCATGCAATCAATCAACCCGATAATACCGTTCACGCTAGGCGATTCACGCCTCAACGCGACGATATGTCACGAACTCATAATCGAGACCCTCGTCACCCTCGCCCGCGGCAATCGTGGCAACCCCGCCAGCCTGCGAAACTTCCCATGCAGGATCGGCGTCCAAATTGGGAAAATACGTGTCCACGGGATGAACGCAGTGGTTATGCGTGACCTCGGCCTCCACGCAGTACGGCAAAAACTGCCGATAGACATCGCCACCACCGATCACCCAGGCAACGGGCTCATCGGCAACCGCGGCGAGCGCCTCGTCGATACTATGCACCACGTCGACGCCCTCGGGAGCAAAGCTCTCGTCGCGGGTGAGCACGATATTGCGACGGTTCTTGAGCGGACGCCCGCCGGGAAAACTCAGCAGGGTCTTGCGCCCCATAATAACCGGGCAACCTTTGGTGCACGCCACAAAATGGCGCATGTCGGCGCGATTGGACACCACCATGTCGCCCTCGCACCCAATGCCCCAGTCGTCACACACGGCGACGATAGCAGATAGCTTACACGTCATGAGCGCCACCTACACTGCAATGGGAATGTTCTTGACCTGCGGGCCGTGCTCGTAGCCCTCGACGATCAGGTCGTCAGTCGTAAACGCGTAGAAATCGTGCACGTCGGGATTAAGCGTTACCTTGGGCGCAGCAAACTGCGGACGCTCGATAAGCTCGCGGACGATATCGACATGACGATCGTAAATGTGGGCATCGGCAATCACATGCAGCAGCTCGCCGGGAATCATATCGACCGACTGCGCGACCATCATCAGCAAGACGGCGTACTGGCACACGTTCCAGTTGTTCGCGGCCAAAATGTCCTGGCTGCGCTGGTTGAGAATCATGTTGAGTGTGGGCTTGTCGTCCTGCGGGCGCTGCGTGACGTTATAGGTCACGCTGTACGCGCACGGATACAGGTGCATCTCGGACAAGTCGCTAAACACGTACGTGTTGGTCATGATGCGGCGGCTGTACGGCGTGTGCTTAAGGTCGTACAGCACACGGTCCATCTGGTCAAAGTCGCCCTCGGCATAATGGCTCTTCTGGCCAATCTGGTACCCGTAGGCCTTGCCGATGGAGCCAGTCTCGTCGGCCCACTCATCCCAAATATGGCTGTTGAGGTCGTGGACGTTATTTGACTTCTTTTGATAGATCCACAGAATCTCGTCCATGGCAGACTTAAGCGCCGTGCGACGCAGTGTGAGCGCGGGAAACTCCTCACGCAGGTCGTAGCGAGCCGTAACGCCAAAGTTCTTAATGGTATAGGCAGGGGTGCCGTCCTCCCACACCGGTCGGACCTTTTGGCCCTCGGTGGTGGTGCCATGGTCCAAGATATCGCGGCACATGGTTACAAACTGTTGATCAGCCTTGCTCATTTACCCTCCTGTCAGTCGCCTAAAAGCGAAATTCATTGTAGCCCAGGCGCACGCGACCCCACAGCCCAAACATAAGCCCTCATTTTCTGACATATGCCAGAAATTCCTTGCGCAAATCCGTACGGTCGCTATTCTATTGTTGACATATGTCAGATTTGGAGAGTGTATGGCAGGAAGACGCGAAAAATTGCGCCGCGTTGGGATCATCCCCGAATATCGCGGCTTTACCCCCGACGGCCTTGCCAGCGGAGACGCCATCGACATGACGGTCGACGAGCTCGAAGTCCTGCGGCTGTGCGACCTGGAAGGCCTCAATCAGGAGGCCGTCGCCCAGCAAATGGGCATCGCTCGTGCCACCGTGGCGTCTATCTGTAGCCGCGCCCATCGCAAGGTGGCAAACGCGCTGGTCAACGGGCGGGCGCTCAGTATCGAGGGCGGCAATATCGCATACTCCCCCATCACCACAACGACGGCCGCATGGCCAGCAAAGGAGGTCGGCACCATGAGGGTGGCAACGACGTACGACAACGGCAACATCTTTATGCACTTTGGCCGCAGCGAACAGTTCAAGATCTACGACATCCAGGATGGCAAGGTGCTCAACGAGCAGGTCGTGGGCACCGGCGGCACCGGCCACGGCGCCCTGGCGGGCCTGCTCGCCAACGGTGGCGCCGACACGCTCATCTGCGGCGGCATCGGCGGCGGTGCCATCAACGCGCTCACCCAAGCCGGCATCACGGTCTATGCGGGCGCCCAGGGCAGCTGCGACGCCTGCGTCGAGGCCCTCATTGCCGGCAGGCTCGCACAGACCGGCGAGGCCACCTGCGACTGCCATGGCCACGACCACGAGCACGCCCATGAGCACGGCGATTCCTGCGGCTGCCA
>USQE01000137.1 GCA_900556675.1 uncultured Collinsella sp. | reverse complement strand
CAGGTGCGTGGCGAACGTATGCCGCAATACGTGCGGGCTTTTCTTGCCCTGTACGCCCGCGCGGGTGAGTTCCTCCTGCACCGTGCGGTAGACGACGCTCCGGGATATGCGCTTCCCTTTATGTGTTAAAAATAGTGCTTTTTCCGAAGAAATGCAAATATTTTGCCTCTCTATTAGGCCGAGGTAGTGCAAAATCTTTTCGCGCAGGAATTCGAGAATCGGGACCATGCGCTGTTTGTCTCCCTTGCCCCGGACCCGCAGCGAGGTGTAGTCGGCCGAAAAGTCGCTGCGGTCGATGCCGACCAGCTCGGCCAGACGCAGTCCGCAGGCGTAAAACATCAGGATGATGAGCGAGTTGCGCTCGGTCTGGAAATCTTCGCTGTCCGGTCCGCACTCGCTGACGATGGTCGTCATGCGGCTTTCGGGAACGAACTCCGGGGAGGCCATTTCGCGGCGCATGAACGTGCCCGTCACCTTGCCGCGAAACGCGTAGACCGCGCCCTCCGTGAGCAGACTTGTAATGTAGCGGTTATTGAAAAATGTCAGCTGCATGTCGTCTTCGCCGTCCGTGATGGTCGTCTTGTAAAGCGTCATGCCGCCGCGGATACGCTGCTCGACAGGACGGCGCAGCACTGTGCCTTTTACGATATTCACTTCGTTTAAGAGTGTATTGCGGATGGGCACCGCGTCGCGCCAATCCTCATAAGCGCGGGGATAGAGACGCAGCAGATCGCCCACCGTGGGCGCGCCGAGCTTGCGGAACAGCTCCGCACGCTTTGGGCCGACTCCCTTTAAAGACGCAATGTCCGCTTCAAATAAAGACGCCATGAAACCTCCGACATAAAACGAAAAAGGGCAGGGCATAAAGCCCCGCCCTAAGCTGCTTTGAAATTATTCCACGGAAAGAATGAAGTAGTAGACCGGCTGGCCGCCGTTTACGAGGTTGATGTCCACACCGTCGCCTGCCTTGTTCTTGATGAGACGCAGTGCTTCGTTGGCTTCTTCCTCGGTGATGCCTTCGCCGAACAGTTCGGACAGCATCTGCGCGCAGGAGATGCCGTCGTCCAGCACGTGGCTCATGGCCGTGGCGAGCGGGGTCGGCACACCGTACTGCCTGCCCAGCGCCACCACCGCGTCGGTGGTCGGCACGCCTTCGGCCACGCCGTTGCTCACCTTGGTGGCCTCTTCCACGCTCAGGCCCTTGCCAAGGTTGGAACCGAACGTGTAGTTGCGGCTCAGCGGGGAACCGCAGGTGGCGATGAGGTCGCCCATGCCGGCAAGGCCCATGCAAGTCATGGCCTGCCCGCCGCGGGCATGCACCAGTCGGCTGATCTCGGCCAGACCGCGCGTCATGATAAGGGCGAGCGTGTTGTCGCCCGCGCCGGTGCCGGCGGAGATGCCGCACACGATGGCGATGACGTTTTTCATGGCGCCGCATACCTCGACGCCGGTCATGTCCTGCGACAGGTAGATGCGGAAGGCCGTGGATAGGAGCAGGTCCTTAAAGGTCTCCCCTATCTGCGGGTCTTCGCTGGCGATGACGGCGGCAGAAAGTCCGCCGCGGCAGATCTCCTCGGCATGGTTGGGTCCCGAGAGCGCCGCCACGCGCCGATCGTTGCCGATCTCGCTGGCGATGACCTCGCTCATGAGCAGGCCGGACTCGGGCTCGATGCCCTTGGTGAGGCAGAGCACCGGGGTGTCGGCGGCGATGAAGGGTGCTGCCTGATGGCATACGCTGCGCAGGTGCGTGGAGGGCACGGCAAAGATGACGGCCTCGGCGCCGTCGAGCGCCTGCGTCAGGTCCGTCGTGGCGACGACGTTGCCGGGCAGCTCGTAGTCCACCAGATAACGGGGGTTACGGTGCTCGCCATTGATGCCGGCGGCCGTCTGCTCGCTATGGGCCCACATTATCACGCGCTCGGCTCGCGCGGCGGCAAGGCCGGCGACGGCGGTTCCCCAGGAGCCGGAGCCAATCAGCGCAACATTCATGACTCTCTCCTACTTATCGTCGGGCTCGGTGACGCGCTTGGTAAACGAGAGCTTGGACTCTTTGCCCGTCATGAGCTTTTTGATGTTCGCACGATGGGCCCACACCACGGTGATGCCGATCAGCGCCATGCAAAATTTGAGACTCAGGCTGCTGTACGGAAAGACCGCGCAGACAGCGATGGGAAGACCGATGGCCGCGGCAAGCGAGCCCACCGACACAAACTTGGTGATGGCGACGGCCACGATAAACATGCCCAGCAGCGAAAGTCCGATGGGCCAGTACCATGCGAGGATTACGCCCAGACCGACCGCGATGCCCTTGCCGCCATGGAAGTTGAGGTAGGGCGAGAAGATGTGCCCCCACACCGCAGCCAGGCAGATGACGCCGAGCATCCAGTCGCCGGGGGCTCCGGGCGCCATGATGCTTACAGGGAAGCCATAGCCCACGCCCGCGATGAGCGGGCGCGCGATTATGACACAGATAGCGCCCTTAAGGCAGTCGAGCAGCAGCGTGAGCGCGGCCACCTTGGGGCCGGCCACGCGCAGGGCGTTGGTGGTGCCGATATTGCCGGAGCCCGCCTTGCGAATGTCGGTGTGGTTGAACACGCGGCCCAAGATCAAGCCAAACGGAATCGCTCCGATAAAGAACGAGACCACGGCGCAGATGGCGGTCAGCAGAATCGGATTATGCATCCTTTTGCTCCTTCTTCCTAAAGAAGAGTCGAATGGGCGTGCCGGAAAAATCGAAGGTCGAGCGCATACGGTTCTCCACGTAGCGCTGATAGGTGTCGTTGACCAGGTCGCTGTGGTTGACGAAGAACGTAAACGTCGGCGGGTTGACGCCCGTCTGGGTCACGTAGTGCATGCGCAGGCGACGCTTGCCGTCCACCACGGTATGGCCAAACTCGCGCAGGTCGGTGAGGAACGTGTTGAGGCGCGAGGTGGTGATCTTTTGCGAACGCGTCTTCTCAGCGGCGTCGACCATCGACCAGATCTTCTCGACGCTGCGGCCAGTCAGGGCCGAGATGCGCAGGTACTGGGCCCAGGGAGCCATGACGCCCAGACGGCGGTCTACGGTCTCCATGCAGGCCTCGCGCTTGCGGTCGTCGTCGAGCAGGTCCCACTTGTTGAGCAACACCACGATGGCGCAGCCGCGCTCGATGGCCAAGCCCATGACCTTCTGGTCCTGCTCGGTGACGCCCACGGAGGCGTCGACGACGAGCAACGCCACGTCGGCACGGTCGATGGCGCGCAGGCCGCGGACCATGGAGTAGTACTCGATATTCTCGTACACGGTGCTCTTCTTGCGAATGCCCGCGGTGTCGACCATGCGGTAGTGCTTGCCGTCGCGCTCGACGACGGTGTCGATGGCATCGCGCGTGGTGCCGGCGATGTTGGACACGATGGAGCGGTCGGCGCCCAGGATGCGGTTGAACAGCGAGGACTTACCGGCGTTAGGGCGGCCGATGATGGCCACGTTCAGCGCATCGGGGAACTCGTCGGCGACCTCGTCCTCCTCCTCGGGCAACAGGGCCACGATGTCGTCGAGCAGGTCGCCCGTGCCATGGCCGTGCAGGGCCGAGAGCGGCGTGGGCTCACCGATGCCGAGCGAATAGAACTCCCAGATGTTGTCATTCTCGCGATCGGGGTTGTCGAGCTTGTTCACCAGCAGAAAGACCGGCTTGTCGCAGCGCTTGAGCATGCGGGCGACCGATTCGTCCTCCTCGGTGACGCCGGTGCGGCCGTCGACCACAAACAGGATGACGGCGGCTTCCTCGGCGGCGGCAAGGGCCTGGTCGCGGATGGACGTGGCAAAGACGTCATCGCTCTTGAGCGGCTCGATACCGCCCGTGTCGACGATGGTGAACTCGCGGCCGTTCCAGTCGGCCGTGTGATACGAGCGGTCGCGCGTGACGCCGCGGGACTCATGGACGATGGCGTCCGAGGTCTGGGCCAGGCGGTTGACGAGCGTGGACTTGCCCACGTTGGGGCGTCCGACGACGGCGACGATAGGTTTCATCTGCTCTCCTTTAATGGGTAGGTTCAGCGGGAATAGTTGAATTGGCGGGCGTTATGCCAAGGATGTGCTCCAGGGTATCGAGCAGCTCATGCGGCATGGTCGACACCACATGAACCTCGGCGCCGCGACCGGTAAGGCTTGCGAGTAATTCGTCACGATGATACTCGTCAAGGGTCATACCATCGGCGTTGAACATGAGCTTAGGCACAAAGAGCATAACCCCCGATAGGTCCTGTGGCAGTTGCTCCAAGATGTCGCAGGCGACGATGAGGCCGGTCACGTCCACGTTGCCGCCAAAGTAGCGGTTTTTGATGGCCGTGACGGTACCGGCAAGGCCCTGCGGCGATTCCACAAAACGCGCTACCGTATCGCGCGCGCTGGCGCCCGAAAGGCACAGCAGGCGCTGGTCACGGGCGGCGATTGCCTCGCGAACGCGGCGCAGGCGCTCGGCATCGGCGGCGAGCACGTTG
>USQE01000136.1 GCA_900556675.1 uncultured Collinsella sp. | reverse complement strand
TTTTCTACAACGACCAGCATCCCGAGGGTCTGCAAGAGGTCTTTCGCCGTTGGGGCCTGGGCAAGACCTGCGGCATCGATCTGCCAAGTGAGGGCACCGGTCGCATTCCTGACGCCAAGTGGAAAGAGTCCTACTTTACCGACGCCTCGGCCGAGGACCGCAAGTGGAATGCCGGCGATATGACTAACATCGCTATCGGCCAGGGCGACATTTTGGTGACGCCGCTGCAGATGGCGTGTGCCTACATGGGCCTTGCCAACGGCGGCAAACAGTATGTGCCGCATGTGTTCTTGTCTGCTGTCTCGCGTGATGGCGACGGCGATGCCTACAAGTACAACGGCAAGGGCAAAAAGAAGCGCCTGGAGGCCCATATCAATAGCGATGCCGACCTGGCGCTGGTCCGTAACGGCATGCACGATGTGATTTACTCGGCGTCGACTTCGACTGCCGCGCACTTTAACTCCTTGACCCCCACGGTCTACGGCAAGTCCGGCACGGGCGAGAAGAGCGGCGAGGACGATTACGCGTGGTTTTGCGCCTACGCGCCGGCCGATGAGCCCAAGTACGTGATTGTCACTGTCTTGGAACAGGGCGGTGGTGGCTCCGATACCGCGCTGCATGTCGTGCGCGATGTCCTCGGTGCCATCTATGATGAGCCCGACACATCTTCTGCCACGGGCGATTCCTCGGTTCGATAGGAGGTTGCGATGGATTTTTCGCCGGCGGACCTGTTCCGCTCAACTAAAACCGGTTCTCGCAGCAGCCTGGACCGTGTCAACAAGCAGCTTTCGGCCTCGCGCGGTACGTTTCGCCAGAAGGTGCACATCGGCGTGCTGCTGGCAGCCTTGGCGCTCGTAGCCTATGGTGCCATCATCATTTGGTCGGCCTCGCAGTTTAAGGCCGACGCCTCATTCTCGCGCCACCTGTTGGGCATCGGCATCGGTACGGTGCTTGCGGTGCTCGTCTGGCGTACCGATCTGCGCGGCATCTCTAACTTCTCGACGGCGCTGCTCGTCATCGATCTCATTGTGATTTTCTCGCCTAAGATTCCGGGTCTGTCCTATACGGGCGGTCTGGGCATGACGGGCTGGATCAAGATTCCCGGTATCGGCCTTACCTTCCAACCGGTCGAGCTTGCCAAGCTCATCACGATCTTCTTTATCGCCACGCTTGGTTCGCAGTACAACGGCCGCATCGATACCGCCCGCGACTACATTAAGCTCTGTGGCATGCTCTCCGTTCCGTTTTTGGCCGTCGTCGCCATGGGCGACCTGGGTTCGGGCCTGGTCGTGTTGGTGTCGGGTGCCGTTGTGATCTGCATGAGCGGTGCGCGTCGCGAATGGGTGCTGTCGACCTTGGCGCTGCTTGTGGGCCTGGTGGCGCTCATCCTGGCGCTCGATTCGGTGCTCGATTCTCTTTTGGGCCATGACGTTTTGATCAAGCAGTACCAGATGAACCGACTGACCGTCTTTATCGACCCCGATAATGCCGATTCGGATGATGCCTACAACCTGCAGCAGTCGCTCATTGCCGTCGGCTCGGGTGGCTTTTTCGGTAAAGGGCTGGGCCATGCGACGCAGTCTGCCGGTGGCTTTCTGCCCGAGTTCCACACCGACTTCGTCTTCGCCTTCCTGTCCGAGACGTTCGGCTTCTGCGGCTCCTTTTTGCTCCTGTGCCTCTACGTGCTGCTGATTTTCTCGACGATCCGCGTTGCCTTTAAGTGCGAGTCGCTGTTCTTGCGCCTATCGTGCGTGGGCATCGTCGGCATGTGGGCGTTCCAGACCTTCGAGAACATCGGCATGTGCATTGGCATGATGCCGATTACCGGTATTCCGCTGCCATTTATTAGTTTTGGTTCGTCCTCGATGATGATTCAGTTGCTGACGGTGGGTATCATACAATCCATATGGCGGCATCGTTCGGGCGCCGCGTAACCGCTGGAGGGGTTTGCTATGAAGATTCCCGTGGACAAGCTGACCCGCGTCTTTAAGATGGGCGCGACCACCAAGAAGGATTCCGACACGCCGGTTCGCGTGTCCGTCTACCTCGATTCGTCTGCCTCGCGTTTTTTGGTCGAGACGGTGCGCGATGCCTTCGTGCCGCAGACGACGTCGGGCATTGTGCGCGTTGAGCGCCTGGGTGAGGACCGTATCGTCCCCAAGACCGATACCGATGTGGTGCTGGTGCTTTCGTGCGGGTCTGACCGCCTTGAGAGCGCCGTGCAGGAACTCGTGATTGCCGGCGCCCCCGTGTGCGTGCTGGCCGAGTCCGCTGTCGAGGTGCCTTTTATCCAGGAGTCCACTCCCATGCTCGGCGCGGTGGCGGCTACCGATAAGACGTATCTGCTCGAGACGCTCGCTCGCTGGATTCTCGACCGCACGGACAAGGAGACAGCCTTTGCGGCGAACTTTGCCTTTATGCGTATCGCCGCCGCCAACCGCATCATCACCTCGTGCGCGCTTACCAATATGGCGACGGGTGCGCTGGTGTTTTTGCCGGGGGCCGATTATCCCGTTATGGCGCTGGCGCAGGTGGGCATGCTCTTTGAGCTCGCGGCCATCTTTGGACGCGGTATTAAGCCCGAGCGCGGCTACGAGGTCGCGGGCGTGCTTGCCGGCGGCTTGGTGCTCCGCGCCGTCACCCGCGCCCTGGTAAAGCAGACGCCGCATATCGGGTTTGTCGTCAAGGCGCTGACCGCCGCCGCGGGCACCTATGGTATGGGCCGTGCGCTCGTTTCGCTGTATGAGCGCGACATCGATTACAGCCGTGCCAACGAGGTGGCTGCCGCCACGTTCTCGCGCGTTCGCGACCTGGTGACCACGGTTGCCGGCGCTACTCGTCCCATGGGTCCCTTTGAGGACGCATCCGATCTCGCTGCTTAGGGGTTTCTTTTGCGCGCTGTGTACCAAGACTGTTTTCATTTGATTGAGCCCCTGCTCGCAAAGGTCGAGAAGCCGAGTCGCTATATCGACCATGAGTGGGGCACGCTCTCCAAGGCCGATGCCGACTATCGTTGCTGCATGATTTACCCGGATGTGTACGAGGTTGGCCTGCCCAACCAGGGTATTGCCATCCTGTACAACATCCTCAATCAGGCCGAGGGCATTTCCTGCGAGCGCGGCTATGTGCCGTGGCCCGATATGGGCGATGCCATGCGCGAGGCTGGTATCCCGCTGCTGTCGCTCGAGGGCGCAGCACCCGTGGCCTCGTTCGATATCGTCGGCATGCACGTGCCGCATGAGATGGCCGTGACAAACTTTCTCGAGGCCCTCGATCTAGCCGGCATTCCGCTGCTGGCGGCCGACCGCACCGAGGACGACCCCATCATCATTGCCGGTGGTCCCTCGGTCTATAACCCCGAGCCGTATGCAGCCTTCTTCGATGCCATCCTCATTGGCGAGGGCGAGGAGTCGCTGCTCGAGGTTTGCCAGCTGCATCGCCGCTTGCGCGACGAGGGCGTCTCGCGCGCTCAGATTGTCGAGCAGCTCGCGACGGTCGGTGGCACCTATGTGCCGTCGCTCTACGAGGTGCGCCATGACGAGCCCTGCTCGCCGCATGGCTACACCGTGCCGCGCGAAGGCAAGGACGTCCCACCGGTGGTCTACAAGCGCGTCGTTGAGGACTTTGGCGCTACCAATCCGTTGTCGCAGTCGTGCGTGCCCTACGCGCAGCTCGTTCACGATCGCCTGTCGATCGAGATTCTGCGCGGTTGTGCCCGCGGCTGCCGTTTTTGCCAGGCCGGCATGACCTATCGCCCGGTGCGCGAGCGCTCGGCCGACCAGATTGTGTCCTCGGTGATCCAGGGCCTGGAAAAGACCGGCTATGACGAGGTGTCGCTTACCTCGCTTTCGACCACCGATCACTCCTGCATCCGCGATGTGCTCGGTCGCCTTAACCGCCGTCTGGAAGATACGGGCATTCGCGTGTCCATTCCCTCGCAGCGCCTGGATTCGTTTGGCGTGGATATGGCCGAGTCGGTCGCCGGCGAAAAGAAGGGCGGCCTGACGTTTGCCCCCGAAGCCGGCAGTCAGCGCATGCGCGACATCATCAACAAGAACGTGACCGAGGAGGACTTGGACCGTGCGGCCAAGGCGGCCTTTGAGGCTGGTTGGAACCGCATGAAGCTCTACTTTATGATGGGCCTTCCCGGCGAGCGCGACGAGGATATCGTGGCCATCGCCAACCTGGCCGACCATGTGCTCGAGCTCGGCCGCTCCGTGGTTCCCAAGGCGCGTCGCGGCTCCATCTCGGTGTCCATCTCGGTTTCGGTGTTTATCCCCAAGGCCGCCACGCCGTTCCAATGGTGCCCGCAGCTCGATTACGATGACGTCAAGCGTCGCCAAAAGCTGCTCATCACGAGCGTGCGCAACCGCGCCGTACGCGTGCACTACCACGATGCCGAGACCTCGCTCGTTGAGGCCGCGCTGTCTCGCGCCGGCCGTGACATGACGCCGGTCATCATCGACGCCTGGCGTGCGGGCTCGCGTTT
>USQE01000135.1 GCA_900556675.1 uncultured Collinsella sp. | reverse complement strand
TACCTCGGGCATGAGCTCGCCGGTGCGTCTGAACTTCTTGAGCTTTAACCTGTCGAGCCCCACCTGCGCCTGGAACGTGTTCCGTCCCGGCGAGTCGCTCGCCGTGCACATCTACAAGATTTACGGCGAGGGCAGCCCCGAGGCTCAGCAGATCGTCTGGGGCACCGCCGCACTGCTGATGATCTGCGTGCTGCTGTTTAACGTAGTCGCCCGTATCGTGGGCAAACAACTGGCAAGGAAGATGACGGCCGAATGAGCGAGATGAAAGCAACGCCCGCAACCGAAGCGGTATCGTTCGAGACCCAGGACTTCCTGTCGAGCGTGGGGGAGAGCGAGAAGCGCGTGCGCGCGAGCGGCAAGGCTGTGAGCGACGAGGTCGTGCTCTCCACCAAGGAGGTCAACGTGTACTATGGCGACCACCATGCCCTGCACGACACGTCGCTCGACTTTCACAAGGGCGAGATCACAGCGCTCATCGGGCCTTCGGGCTGCGGTAAGTCGACTTTTTTGCGCAGCCTCAACCTTATGAATCGCGAGATTCGCGGCTGCCGCGTGGAGGGCGAGATCAATTACCGTGGGCGCAACGTGAATACCAAGACCGAGAACACCTACGAGCTGCGTCGCTCCATTGGCATGGTGTTCCAACAGCCCAACCCGTTCCGCAATTCCATTCGCGACAACATCACGTTTGCGCCTAAGCGCCACGGCATCACCGACCGCGACGAGCTCGACCGCATGGTCGAGGAGAGTCTGCGCGGCGCGGCGCTGTGGGACGAGGTCAAGGACAAGCTCAACAAGAGTGTCTACTCGCTTTCGGGAGGCCAGCAGCAGCGTCTGTGCATCGCGCGCACGCTGGCGCTCAACCCCGACGTGATCCTGTTTGACGAGCCCTGCTCGGCGCTCGACCCCATCTCGACGCTGGCGATCGAGGACCTTATGTCGTCGATTGTGGCCGAGCGCGCCATCGTCATCGTGACGCACAACATGGAGCAGGCGTCGCGCGTGTCCAATCGCACGGCGTTCTTCTACATGGGCGATATGGTCGAGTACGACGAGACTGACGAGATTTTCCAACGGCCCAAGGATAAGCGGCTGAATGATTACCTCACCGGCATGTTCTCCTAGTCCGGGACATGCTTGAGGCCCGTGGCGGCTATGGTTGCCTCGGGACTGATTGGAGAGGCGGGTCATCTCTTGCGGGAGATGGCCCGCCTTTTTGTGTCGTGTGCGCCCCGCCTTTTCGCTGCTATCATGGACAACGTTGAATTTCTACGAAGGAGCAGGGCATATGGCGATTCTTTTGGGATGCGATTCCGTCAGCCTAGAGTTTCCCACCAAGCATATTTTCGATAGCGTGACGCTCGGCGTAGGCGAGGGCGACCGTATTGGTATTGTCGGTAAAAACGGCGACGGCAAGTCGACGCTGTTGAGCGTGCTCGCCGGCACGCTGGAGCCCGATGACGGACGCGTGACGCACCGCCGCGGCACGACGATCGGTCTGCTCGGCCAAAAGGACAACCTGGTCGACACCGATACCGTGCATCATGCCGTCGTGGGCGACACGCCCGAGTATGAGTGGGCGTCGAGTCCGCGTACGCGCCAGATTCTGGCCGGCCTCATCAGCGACGTGCCCTGGGAGGGCACGGTGGGCGAGCTTTCGGGCGGCCAACGCCGTCGCGTGGACCTCGCGCGCCTGCTGATCGGCGACTACGACGTGCTCATGCTCGACGAGCCCACCAACCACCTGGACATGCGCACCATCAACTGGCTCGCGCGCCACTTAAAGGCCCGCTGGCAACGCGGTCAGGGCGCCATGCTCGTGGTCACGCACGACCGCTGGTTCTTGGACGAGGTCTGCACCAGCATGTGGGAGGTCCACGACGGCCAGGTCGATCCCTTCGAGGGCGGCTACTCGGCATACATCCTGCAGCGCGTGGAACGCGACCGCATGGCCGCCGTCACCGAGGAACGCCGCCGCAACATGGCGCGCAAGGAGCTCGCGTGGCTGAGCCGCGGCGCCCAGGCGCGCTCCACCAAGCCCAAGTTTCGCGTGGATGCCGCTCGCGAGCTCATCGCCGACGTGCCGCCCGTACGTGACGAGTTGGAGCTCAAGCGCCTGGCCGTGAGCCGCCTGGGCAAGCAGGTTATCGATGTGGTCGACGTGGACGCCGGCTATGCGGATACCGACGGCGCCCCCAAGCAGGTGCTCACCGGTGTGACCTGGCTCATTGGTGCGGGCGACCGCTATGGTCTGCTGGGCGAGAACGGCGCCGGCAAGTCGACGCTGCTCGACGTGATCCAGGGCAAGATCGCGCCCCTGCGCGGCCGCGTGAAGATCGGCCAGACGGTGCGCTTTGGCGTGCTGTCGCAGCAGCTCGAGGAGCTCGAGCCCTACATGGGCGACACGATCCGCGAGGTGCTCAGCAACTATAAGAAGTACTACGTCATCGACGGCAAGGAGACTTCGCCCGAGAAGCTTTGCGAGCGCCTGGGCTTTACGACGCAGCAGCTCTGGAGCCGCATCGGCGATCTTTCGGGCGGCCAGCGCCGTCGCCTGTCGCTGCTGCTGACAATCTTGGACGAGCCCAACGTGCTTATCCTGGACGAGCCAGGCAACGACCTCGATACCGACATGCTGGCGATTGTCGAGGACCTGCTCGATGGTTGGCCCGGCACGCTGATTCTGGTAACGCATGACCGCTATTTGATGGAGCGCGTGACCGACCAGCAGTGGGCGCTGCTCGACGGTCACCTTACGCATATGCCTGGCGGCGTCGACCAGTACCTGCGCCTGTGCAACGCCACCGCCGAGGGCGAGCCCGTAGGCGCGCCGAGCGCCAAGACCGGCACGTTCGACACCGGCGCCGCAGCGGTTGCGGCCGAAAAGCCCAAGACGAGCGGGCAGCCCAACGGCCTTTCCAACGCCGAGCGCCAGAAGCTCCGCCGCGAGGTGAGCTCGCTCGAGCGCAAGATGGAGACGCAGCGCGCCCGCGTGGAGGAGGCCGAGGCCGCCATGGCCCAGGTCGATCCCACCAACTACACGGCGCTGGGCGAACAGCAGGCAAAGATCGACGAGGCCCACGCCGCCATGGACGAGCTGGAGATGGCGTGGCTCGAGGCGAGCGAAAAGCTCGAGGGCGAGGAGTAGACGAGGATGATCAAAGCCGCGTTTTTCGATATCGACGGCACGCTGCTGAGCTTTAAGACCCACCGGATTCCGGCGTCGGCGCAGCAGGTGCTCGACAGCTTTCACGAGCAGGGGATTGCGTGCGTGATCGCCACGGGTCGCCCGACCTACCAGATGCCCGATTGGCTGTTCGATCTTGGTTGGGATGCGTACATTACGCTTTCGGGCCAGCACTGCTTTGATGCCGAGGGCGTCTACCGCAGCTGCCCGATTGATCCGGACGACGTTGCGGTGATCGTGGGCCAGGTGGCCGAGGGGCGCTACGACTCGCTGTGCATGCAGGGCGAGAATTCGTTTGTGAACCGCCTGTCCGAGCGCGTGGTGACGGCCGGTAGCAACGCGGGAATCGTCTACCACGAGGAGCCGTTTGAGCATGCCTTTGACGCACCGGTTTACCAGTTCTGTGCCTTCGTGGATTCGGCCGACGAGCATATCGTGACCGATGCCGTGTCGCATTCGCTCACTACGCGCTGGTGCGATCTGTTCTGCGACATTATTCCCGCTAACGGCGGCAAGAACCTGGGCGTGGCGGCGACGCTGGAGCGCCTGGGCATCGATGCGAGCGAGGCGATTGCCTTTGGCGACGGAGAGAACGACCTGTCGATGTTCTCGGCCGTGGGCACGAGCGTGGCCATGGGCAACGCGCAGGAGACCGTGAAGGCCGCAGCGACCTATGTGACGAGCGCCGTGGATGACGACGGGATCTATAACGCAGCGAAGCACTTTGGGCTGCTATAGCTGCGGCTCGGCACTTGGGGACGTTCCTTTTCTGCCGGTAGCTGGGGACACTCCTTGCGCGTTGCGTGCCGTGTCGCTTTGCTTGTATTACGCATTTTGTGAAGCACGGCTAACTTTTTAAACAACGTAGTAAGACATGGGCAACTTTTGCGGTAAAGTAAGCCAAGGAAAGTATCCAAAGGCTAACTAACAATCATCGCGAAAGGCGGCCCATGGCCCTACGCGAATCTGGAGAAGACTATCTCGAATCTATTTACGTGCTCTCGGAGCGCCAGGGCGTCGTTCGATCGATTGACGTTGCCGAATACCTGGGCGTAACCAAGGCGAGCGTCTCTAAAGCCATGGCGACGCTGGAGAACAGCGGCTATGTCGAAATGGGCAAGCGCGACGTTCATCTGACGGAGCGTGGTCTGGAGGTCGCTCGCCAAATGTGGGAGCGCCGCTGCTTTTTCGTGCGGTTGCTCGAGGAGGCCGGTGTTTCGGCGGATGTCGCGTCGCAAGAGGGTTGCCACATGGAGCACTGCCTGAGTGAGGAAAGCTTCGAGAAGCTATGGGCGATGTTGGG
>USQE01000134.1 GCA_900556675.1 uncultured Collinsella sp. | reverse complement strand
CGGCAGTCCCACCCATATCCGGCAGATCATAATCAACCTGTTAGACAACAGCATTAAGTACAACAAGCACGGCGGCTCCGTCACCTTTAGCTCAAAGACCAAGCCACTCGATAACGGGCGCGCGCTCTTTTGCTTTAGCGTTTCGGATACCGGCATTGGCATGGCTCCCGAGTTTTTAAAGCATATCTATGAGCCGTTTGCACAAGAAGGTGACGATGCGCGCAGCAAGTTCCAAGGAACCGGCATGGGCATGCCAATCGTCAAGTCGCTTATTGAACTGATGGGCGGTACGATTGAGATTTCGAGTGAGGTTGGCGTGGGGAGTACGTTCAACGTCCAGATTCCGCTCGATATCGACAAAAACCCTCAGGCAAGAGAACACGCGGACGAGCAAGCAGACAGCTGCTCGCTTGCCGGCATGAACGTGCTTTTGGCAGAAGATAACGAGCTCAATGCCGAGATTGCCCAGGCGCTGCTCGAAAGCGAAGGCATTGTCGTAACTCGCGCCGCCGATGGCAACGAAGCGGTCGACCTATACGTTGGCCGTCCCGCCGGCAGCTTCGATGCGATTCTGATGGACATCATGATGCCGGGAATGGATGGTTACGAGGCGACCCGCGCGATTCGTCTGAGCGAGAAGATCGATGCAGCCGATATCCCCATCATCGCGCTCACCGCCAATGCCTTTGCCGAGGACGCCAAGGCGGCACACGACGCCGGCATGAACGCCCATCTGTCCAAACCGCTCGACTTTAACAAGCTCAAAAACATACTCGCCCGCATCAAGAAAAACGGATCCGTTTCGCTATAGTTTGTGCTCAACCACCACGCACGACCAGAAAGGACGCCAACGATGTTTAGGCCCTTACGTCGAAAGAAACGCGCCATCACTGACGAGGAAGCGCGCGAACTGCTCGCTACCTGCAAGCGCGGCGTCTTTGCCGTCAACGGCGACGATGGCTACCCGTACGCCATTCCCGTCAACTACTTCTTTGACGACGAGCACGACAAGATTTATTTCCATGGCGCCAAGGCTGGCCACAAGGTCGACGCACTCAAGCGCGATGACAAGGTCTGCTTTACCGTTTACGGCAACGAGTGGTACCAGGACGGTGACTGGGCTCCCTACGTTATGAGTACCGTGGTCTTTGGCCGTTGTCGCCTGGCGAATGACACCCCCGCGTTTATCGAGGACAAAGTCCGCCAGCTCGCGCTTAAGTACTACCCTTCTGCCGAGGAAGTCGAAGAGGAAATCGCCAAAGACATCAAGGGCGTCCAGCTCTACGAGATTACGATTGAGCATCTTTGCGGCAAGCAGATTCAAGAAAAGTAAGCCTCTCAGCAGGTCTGCGCCCAATTGCTACAGATGCTTTACCATGTGGGGCCTTCTAGCCAACTTGGCAGAAGGCCCCACATGCAGCGCACGCTTACCGTGCATTAAAAACGTAGCGGTCCAGGCGGTCGCACGCTTCCCTCACGCGCGAAAGCGGCAGCGCCAGATTCACGCGAATGTGGCAGGGCCCGTGGAACGGACGGCCGTCCTGATACCCCACGCCCACGCGCGCCCCCTCGTCGAGCAACCACTGAATATCGCGGCCATGCTCGCGGCACCACTCGGTGCAGTCCAGAAACACCATGTACGTGCCCTGCGGACGCGAAAACGCGACGCCCTTCCAGTGTTTTTCTGCATACGTGCAGAAGTACTCGATATTACCGGCAAGCACCTGGTTGAGCTCGTCCACCCACTCGTAGCCCTGCGGCTGGTAGGCACCGATAAGCGCATGCATGGAGAGGACGTTCATCTCGTTGTAGTGGGTCTTGTTGGACACGGCGCACACGCGGTCGCGCAGCGTCTCGTTGTAGATGATGTGGTAGCTGCCGACCAGGCCCGCCAGGTTAAACGTCTTGCTCGGCGCATAGAGGGCAACCGTGCGCATGCGGGCATCCTCGCTCACCGACTGCGTCGGGATGTGTCTGTGTCCCGGCAGGATGATATCGGACCAAATCTCATCCGAGATCACCACGCAATCGTGCTGGCGATAGTTGTCCATGGCGCGCTCGATCTCGTCGCGCTCCCATACGCGGCCGCAGGGATTGTGTGGCGAGCAGAACACCGCGGCATGGATGTGGTTTTGGGCGAGCTTGCGCTCCATGTCCTCAAAGTCCATACGCCACACGCCTTGGTCGTCGAGCTTAAGCGGGCTGTGGACAATACGATAGCCCGCGGCTTCGATGGACTTGGTAAAGCCGATGTAGGTGGGGCTATGGACCAGCACCGCATCGCCCGGCTGGACATACGCGCGCAACGTCGACACGACACCGCCCAGCACGCCGTTTTCGTAGCCGATATGCTCCGGCGCCAAGCCCTCAACGCCGTTGCGACGGCTCTGCCATTCGATGATGCGGTCGAAGTACTCGGGGCGCGGATTGAAGTAGCCAAACATGGGGTGCTGAGCGCGCTGAATGATGTGTTCCTGGACCGTGGGCACCGTGGCAAAGTTCATGTCGGCCACCCACATGGGAATGCGGTCGAAGCCCTCGTCGGGTGCGTTCGGAGCCATACCGGGGATCTCGCCCCAAGAGTCAACGGCGATGGCATCCATGCCGTGGCGGTCGATAAGCGAGCTAAAGTCGTATTTCATGCTGAGCTCCCATGCAAAGCGGACTATTTTGGTAGGCGTTATTGTCCACCAGCATGGGCGACTTTGACATGGGGTTTGGCGCTTAATTTGACGGGTTCAGACGAATGGCTGGTTAGTCTTGCGCGTCGTTGACGGCGACTACGGTTAGCTGGGTTTTATCGACCGTAAAAGATATGTCGAGCCCAGCATAAGCTAAGTGGTAAACGCGGTTTGGCTCGTGCTTGCTGCCCGCGCGGCGCGGATCTTGGCAAAGGACCTCGACCAAGCCGGGGAGCTTTGCGGGCGGGACCATATCCTGCAGCGCTTGTGGAAACTCAACATCGAGCTCTTGCCACGGAGCACCCTCAATCCAGCCGCCGGTCGCATCCGGGTGGCAGTCCGCAAACGGGATGTAGGGCTTGATATCGTAGATGGGCGTGCCGTCGCGCAGATCGGCCCCCAGCACATGGATGATGGGGCCGTCGTCGGTAAGCTCCACGCGGTCGAGCTTAACGCAGGTGAGCCCGATGGGATTAGGGCGAAACGGACTGCGCGTGGCAAAGACACCCACGCGCTCGGCTCCGCCCAGACGCGGCGGGCGCACGGTCTTCGACCACTTGACGTTGGTGCCAGACCTGTCCTGCGACTTGGCATCGGCAGCTATGTCGTTTGCCGTGCCGCCGGGCGTTCCGTTTTCGAAGCGCCACAACAGCCATAGGTGAGAGAAGGAGTCCAGGCCCTCAACCGCTGCATTGGAGGCAAATTCCGGCTCAAAGACGATGTGTCCCTGCAGATGAGGCGCCAAAAAGCTGTTGCGCGGAATGCCGAACTTCTGCGGCAGGTCGGTATGTATGTGTGCGATAGGTTCCATGCCGGTCATTGTACGGCATGGAGGTGTGGGGCGTTGCGTGCAATTCTTCGCCGCGGTCCCCCGTCGTGCAACCAACGGTTGCTTGGAAGGGCGCCTGCTGCCGCGTATGCTTAAGCCATCAACCAGCAGAAAGGAGCCGTTATGGCCTTTGCAGAAAAGCTCATCGCCGTCCGTCGCGCCCATCACCTTACCCAAGAGCAGCTCGCCGCCAAGCTCTTCGTCACACGCCAAGCCGTCAGCCGTTGGGAGCGTGGCGAGGTCACACCGGGCATCGACATGATGAAGCTCATCGCCGCTGTGACCGGCGAGCCCCTGTCTCATCTGCTCGAAATGCCCGAGCGCTATTGCCAGAGCTGCGGCATGATACTCACGCCCGACGACTGCGGCACCGATGCCACGGGCGCCGCGACCGACCATTACTGCAAGTGGTGCTACGACCACGGCCAGTACACCTACGACACCACGATGGAGGCAATGATCGAGGACTGTGCCCCGCGCCTGGCGCAAAACACCGGCATGTCACTCGACGAAGCCGTCTCGCTCATGGGCGCCGTCCTGCCGCAACTGGAGCGCTGGCGCACCGTGCAGGAAAACGAGGAACGCTACGGCGCCGAGGCTCGGGCGCGCTATGGCGATGAGGCTATCGATGCAGCAAACGAAGCGCTGCTGGACATGGACCCCGAGACATGGAACGACATGAAGGAACTTGAACGCGCTATTTTGGGTCAGCTCTCGATTGCCATGGGCGACGGCGATGCGGATGGAAGCGAGGCTCGCAAGCTCGTCGCGATGCATCGTCGTTGGATTGGTCTCAACTGGGGACGCGAACCCCAGAACGAAGCGTACCTGGGCCTCGCCCACGACTATCTTGCCGACCAGCGCTTTATTGACTACTACGACAAGCCCTGCGGCGCCGGAGCCACGGCGTTTCTGGTACAGGCCATCGAGTCGTCGCTGGCCCGCGCATAGATTGCGGCGGCTTTGGGTATTTCAATCGAAACCGCAACCGAT
>USQE01000133.1 GCA_900556675.1 uncultured Collinsella sp. | reverse complement strand
AAAGAGCACGACGATAATCGGCAGGAAGGTCAGCGCGCTGCCCACGCCCGTAAGCACGCCGTCGACAGCCAGCGAGCGCACTACGTCGTTGGTGCCGAACGCCTTGAGACCCGCATCGGCCGAGGCGATGATGGCAGCGATGCCGTCCTCCATAAGTCCCTGCAACGCCGCGCCGATCACGCCAAACGTCAGCCAAAAGACGAGACCCATGATCACCAGGAACGCCGGGATAGCCGTGTAGCGACCCGTCAGGATGCGGTCAATCTTGACGGAGCGCACGTGCTCGCGGCTCTCGTGCGGCTTGACGACGCAACGCCCGCACACGTCGCCGATAAAGCCGAAGCGCATGTCAGCCAGCGCAGATAGACGGTCGGTGCCGGCCTCGCCCTCCATTTGGCTAATGATGTGCTCGATGGCGTCGAGCTCGTTGCGGTCCAGGTGAAGCGCCTCGGTCACCAGCTCGTCGCCCTCAACCAGCTTGGTCGCCGCAAAACGCACGGGAATGTGCGCCGTCGCGGCATGGTCCTCGATAAGGTTGGCGATGCCGTGAATGCAGCGATGCAGCGCGCCGCCGTCCGGACCATCGGGCGCGCAGAAGTCCAGGCGACCGGGACGCTCGCGGAACCGCGCCACGTGCAAGGCATGATCCACCAACTCGCCAATACCCTCGTTGCGGGCAGCACTAATGGGAACAACAGGCACGCCCAGCAGGCTCTCGAGCAGGTTGACGTCCACGGCGCCGCCGTTGGCCGTCACCTCGTCCATCATGTTGAGCGCGATGACCATGGGTCGATCGAGCTCCATAAGCTGCAGCGTCAGGTAAAGGTTACGCTCGATGTTGGTGGCGTCGATGATATCGATGATGGCGTCGGGGTGCTCATCCAGGATAAACTGGCGGCTTACGATCTCCTCGCCCGTGTACGGCGACAGAGAGTAAATGCCGGGCAGATCGGTAACGCTTGCCTCGGGGTGGTTGCGGATGGCGCCATCTTTGCGGTCGACCGTCACGCCAGGAAAGTTACCGACATGCTGGTTGGAGCCCGTCAGCTGGTTGAACAGCGTGGTCTTGCCGCAGTTTTGGTTGCCGGCGAGGGCAAAATGCAGCGGTGCGCCCTCGGGCACGGCCGTCTTTGCCGCGCGGGGCGAATACGTCCCCTCGCCCAGGGCCGGATGCTCCGTCATGCCGATTGCGGCGTTAGCGCGCGGACCCGTATCGGTGTCGTGAATGCCCACGAGCTCGATGCGAGCGGCATCGTCCTTGCGCAGCGTCAACTCATAGCCACGCAGGCGAATCTCGAGCGGGTCGCCCATAGGGGCGTACTTCATCATGGTGACTTCGGTGCCCGGCGTTAGGCCCATGTCCAAAATATGCTGTCGGAGTGCCTGATCGTCCGATGCCACCGATGCGACAACGGCATCCTTTCCAATCTCGAGTGTATCGAGTCTCACGTCCGCGTTCCTCCCCCGGCGCCCACAGGGCGTTGCATTTTGTTTAACTTGGCTAACCGTTTGCCATGGCTAACCATTTAACCACGCATGATAGCGCGAACACACACCGATGTTCAATCGACAGATTGCCGCTCTGGCGGGCTTGCAGCGTCAAGTGGTTACGGCGTTTGGTAAAACCGCGTAACTAGAAACCGTGACGCTCCAGGAAGCGGAAGGCTAGGCGAATCCAAGGACGGACCGCCACCTGCTTGTCCTCGTTGTCGACCGCGGTGTTGGCGTTGCCGAGCGAAAGGCCGTGGCCGCCCTGGTCAAAGACGTGCATCTCGCATGCGACGCCCTCCTCCGCCATGCGTTGGGCAAACGGATAGACCTGCGCGATCGGCGCCGTCTTGTCGTCGGACACGCCCCACACAAAGGTCGGCGGCATCTGACGCGAAACATGTGTGGTGGGGCAGATATCGGCCAAATGCTCGTCAGTTGCCTCGCCGCCCGTCACCATCGACAGGTAGTCGTTGAGCAGATCGCGCCCCGTCTTGCCGCCCGTCTTGGGCACGCGCAAGTCAATGCGCGGATCGCGCGTCTGCATGTCGCGCACATAGGCAAAGTCGAGCAATGGATAGCCCAGCACCACGGCATCGGGACGAATGTCGTCCGGACGCGCCCCGGCAAGTGCCGCGAAGGGGCCGGTCTTCCACTGTGTTGCCAGCGAGGCGCAGATCATACCGCCCGCCGAGAATCCCACGACGCACACGCGCTTAGGATCGACATGCCACTCGTCGGCGTTGGCGCGCACCGTGGCGACCATCTTGGCAAGATCTGCCTGGGGGTGCGGAAAGCTCACGTCACCCGTAGAACTCGTGACATAGTTGAGCACAAAGGCCTGGTAGCCGTGATCCAAAAACGCAAACGCCACGGGATCCTGCTCATGCGGAGCGATATGCGTAAACGCACCTCCGCCACAGATAATCACGGCAGGGCGGCGACCATTCGGTTTATCGGGCAGCGGCTCGGCACCCAAATACGTAAACGTCGCCGGATATTCCTCGGTCGGCTCCTCGCCCCACAGGGCATGGTTCTCGACAATCATATGTGCTCCCTTCGCGCAAATTATGTGCCCTTGTTTTTCGCCTTCAAGCGTACCCCACTTGAACCCGTGGCGCAGAAACACTCCGACAATAAGTTTCCCTTCAACTGATATATCACATAATCCCAGTTCAGAGGTATCGTTGAGCAGCGTAAAATAGGGGCGTTGACCAAGCCGCGAAACACATGCGAAACGTTTCCGGCAAACCAAACGCGCGATATGCGCCTATTTAAGTTGGAGGCAACTATGGGTCTGCTCGATTCGCTTAAGTCCACCTTCACCTCGACCGGCGAGGCGTCCGTTCCGCCCGCAGCAAGCTTCGCCACCCGCGAAGGCGTCATCTATGCCCCCGTCAACGGCGTGCTCGTCAACCTGGACGAGGTTCCCGACGAGACGATCGCCTCGGGCATGCTTGGCCAGGGCTATGGCATCGAGCCCATTACCGGCACCATCTATGCGCCCGCCAACGGCCGCATCGGTGCCACCACCGTCACCAACCACTCCATTGGCATGATCACCGAGGACGGCCTGCGCGTGTTTATCCATGTCGGCCTGGGCACCGTGGAAATGAACGGCAAGGGTTTTGCCCGCTTTGTCGAGATGGGCGATGTGGTCAAGGCAGGCCAGCCGCTCATCAGCTTCGACCGCGAGGCCATTAAGGCCGCTGGTCACGAGGACATCGTGACCGTCATCGTCTCCGAGCTCGATCGCCTTAAGAGCATCGACCATGTCGGCGAGTCTGGAACGCTTATCGGCGGCAACCCGCTCGTCAAGCTGGGCGACCCGCTGCTGGTAGCCAAGACCAAGTAGCCAGGCCCCGCGCCACACAGCCAAAAGGCACCTCGTCAAGCGCCCGCGACCATTTGGCCGCGGGCGCTTTTCGTTTGAAAAACCATCCCGCCAATGCCTTATCTGTATAGCCCAAATGAGCCGAGCTGCTAGAATATCGAACTGTATGGATAACTATCATTCAACCGTTATGGGAGGATACGTGAACCGCACCAAAATCGCGCAGCTCTACGCCGACGCCAAGTCGCTCGGCGGCCAGACCGTCACCGTCGCCGGCTGGGTCAAGTCCGTCCGCGACATGAAGAACTTTGGCTTTGTTACGCTCAACGACGGCAGCTGCTTCCGCGACCTGCAGGTCGTCATGAACCGCGAGGCACTCGACAACTACGACGAGATCGCCCATCAAAACGTCTCGGCCGCACTCATCTGCACCGGCACCGTCAAGCTGACCCCCGATGCGCCCCAGCCTTTCGAGCTTTCTGCCACTTCCATCGAGGTCGAGGGCGTCAGCGCCCCGGATTACCCGCTGCAGAAGAAGCGCGCAACCGTCGAGTTCCTGCGCACCCAGCAGCACCTGCGCCCGCGCACCAACCTGTTCCGCGCCGTGTTCCGCATCCGTTCTGTCGCGGCTGCCGCCATCCACCGCTTCTTCCAGGAGCAGGGCTTTGTCTACGTCAACACCCCCATCATCACCACGAGTGACTGCGAGGGCGCCGGCGAGATGTTCCGCGTGACCACGCTCGACCCCAAAAATCCGCCCCTCACCGAGTCCGGCGAGGTCGACTGGAGCCAGGACTTCTTTGGCAAGCATGCGAGCCTCACCGTGTCCGGCCAGCTCAATGCCGAGAACTTTGCCATGGCCTTTGGCGACGTGTACACCTTTGGCCCCACCTTCCGCGCCGAAAACTCCAACACCACGCGCCACGCCGCCGAGTTTTGGATGATCGAGCCCGAGATGGCCTTTGCCGATCTGAACGACTACATGGATAACGCCGAGGCCATGCTCAAGTACGTCCTTAAGGACGTTATGGCCACCTGCCCCGATGAGCTCAACATGCTCAATAAGTTTGTGGACAAGGGCCTGATCGAGCGCCTGGACCACGTGGCAAACTCCGACTTTGCCCGCGTTACCTACACCGAGGCCGTCGAGATCCTGGAGCAGGCAGTCGCTGCTGGCCACCAGTTTGATTACCCCGTGAGCTGGGGCATCGACCTGCAAACCGAGCACGAGCGTTTCCTGACCGAGGAGCACTTTAAGCGCCCGACCTTCGTGACCGACTACCCGGCAGAGATCAAG
>USQE01000132.1 GCA_900556675.1 uncultured Collinsella sp. | reverse complement strand
GGAACCTCGCGAGTGGCCATGGCGACGATCTTTTCGATCACACCGTTGGAATAGGTCAGCGAGTCCTCGGACTCGTCCGCTTCCTCGTCATCCTCATCCACATCGTCGGCGGGTTCGGCCTCGACGAGCGCCTCGTCCTCGAGCGTTACGTCCTCGGCCTCGGCAGCGACGGTCTCGTCCGCCTCGAGCTCGGTATCGGCCACATCGACCTTCGTGTTAAAAGCCATGGTTCCTCCTTATTCCCACCGCACACGCGGCGGTCGAATACATGCTAGCGACCACTAAACAGACGGCCGAAGAAGTTAACGATCCCGTTCTCGCCGTCGCGGATCTGGCCAATCACGGCGCCGATCAGCACAAAGAAAGCGATGACGAGCGTATCCCACAGGCCGAGCGTGAGCACCAGCACGGCGAGCACAAAACCAGCGACGGCTCCAAGCGTGGTGTTGGGATGACGGACGGCATAGCTCCAGATGGCTGCCCCCGTACCCTTGATGAGACCCATGGCCTCATCAAAATCATCGGCGACCGCGTCATGCGACTCGGCGCCCTCTACCTTGGGATCGACGACCTCGCCTGCCGGCGCAGTGCTCTGATCGATGGTCAGGCGCGGAGTGCGAACGGTCTTGTCTTGATTGGTATCACTCACCGGAAACCTCCACGGTCTGGACGGTAGTCTTGGACGGCAAAAAACGAACGCGTGCGATCGTGCCCGGCGTACCGAGCATGGTGTCGCAGGCCTCCTCGATACGCTGCTGCATCGCGGTGGCAAGGGAAGCCATGTCCCGGTCGTCGAGCGCGATGGCGTCGACCTTAAAACGGACGCGCGATTTGTCGGAGCCCTGCACGCGCGCCTCGACATGCTCGACCATCACGCGGTCGTCGCGCTCTGCCGCGGTGCGGGCGCACGAGGAGAGGGCCGCGAGCGTGACCTCGATATTACGCTCCCCCGCCGGATGCACGCAGGACGGCTCGCGACGAGCAAACACCAGGCGGAAGAAACCCACGAGCACGCCGAGCGCCACGACGCCGCCGCACGCCGTAACAACGATGCGAGGCAGCGGATCGCGCATCAGCAGCATAAAGCGATAAGTATATGGCCCCCAAAACTGGCAGACTAACGTACCCAGCGCCACGACGGCGGCGGCAAGATACACAATCGCCAGGGCTCGTTTGAGCACGCGCATGCAGCGCTCCCTTCAAATCTCAATCCACAGAATGCAAAACGATTCGCATCATTATAAAAGAGCCGGGTCCGGTGCCTCATGCACGCGGATCCGGCTCATCTATTCCACGAGACTTGCATGCTCGCTTCATTATGCCCAGATATGCACGGCTCAATCCGTGCGGGCGCTACTCCTCCTCGAGGGCAGCGATAACCTCGTCGGTCATGTCCATGGTGCTGTAGACGTCCTGGACGTCGTCGAGCTCCTCAAGACGGTCGATGAGGCGCTGAACCTTCTTGGCGTCGGCGCCGGAAACCTCGGTCGGGGTGGTCGGGACCATGGTGGTCTCGGAGCCCTTGACCTGGACGCCCTGCTCCTCGAGTGCCTTGGAGACAGCCATGACGTCGTTGGCAGCGGTCCAGACGATCCACTCCTCGCCGGCGTCCTCGTAGTCCTCGCCACCGGCCTCGGCGATCGCCATCATAAACTCATCCTCGTCACCGGCAGCACCGTTGGCGATCATGGTCTCCTTCTTGGCGTTCTCGTCCAGGACCTCCTTGGCAACGACGATCTGGCCCTTGCGCTCAAACTGGAAGGCGACGGAACCGGAGGTGCCCAGGTTGCCACCAGCGTGGGAGAAGGCGGAACGGACGTCGGCAGCAGTGCGGTTGCGGTTGTCGGTCAGGCAGTCGACGTAGACGGCGACACCGGCGGGACCGTAGCCCTCGTACACGATGTTCTCGTAGACGGCGGCATCGGCACCCGAACCAAAGGCCTTATCGATAGCGGACTTGATCTTGTCCTTAGGCATGGACTGAGCCTTGGCCTTAGCGACGGCAGCGGCAAGGCTGGCGTTGTTCTCGGGCAGCGGGTCGCCGCCGAGACGGGCAGCAACGGTGATGTTGCGGCTGAGCTTGGAGAAGAGGGCGGAACGCTTGGCGTCCTGCGCGCCCTTACGATGCTTGGTTGTGGCCCACTTAGAGTGTCCGGACATACGTGTCTCCTATCGGTTTCGACCTAAAGCCCAGCGTGGATGCTCGGGCAATATAAACAAACGCTATAAATGATATACCTACTGGCCTGTGAGATAAACAAAAAAATGAAGGCGTCGTGATGATGCAGCCCCTTGGCACAAAGCAACCTGACCCCAATGCGCCAATCTTTGGTTAGGTCCACAGGCGGTCGCTGCGGGTGATCGTGGCGCCGATGGCGAAAGGCATGCATGCAATGACCGGGTACAGGTAGCGCATGTAGGTCGACCCGTTACATGGACCAATCAGGCACACAGCGAGCACACCCAGCAGCGGTATCCAGATGGCCAGCGCGCGCCACGAATGGCGGCGCAACAGGTAGACCACCACGACGATCATGATCCACACGTAGGTGGCCGAGCTCATGGTGAGCGAGATAAACGGAATGCGCTGCACCGCCACGCGGTACAGGTTAATCAGGTGGTCGCACCGGCGCACGGCTTTGCTATCGACCGGATGGAAGTCAAAGTACTTGAGGTTATCGGGCTTCGCCATAATCTCGGCACTGCGCGCCGTGCTGTAGACCCACGCATCGCGGGCACTCGGATAAAAGTAGCCGTAGTAGTTATTGATGAGCGCCGAGATATAGCACTCGGGATCCTTTTTGAACATCTGGGCCCACACCTCAAAATAGGCCTTGATGTCCTCCTGCGAGGCGTACTCGTTAAAGCAATTTTTGACGGCGTCCGACTTATCCGGGTTGTAACGGCGGCCCAGATTCTCGTACTTGAGCACACGGTCGATCACGGCACGCTCTTCGTCGGTCACCAAGCCGTCGCAAGGAGCCTCCACGATGGTGCCGTCCTCCTTAACCATGGGGTTGACGCCCGAGTTGAGGCCGTCGTGCTTTTGGACAAAACGAGCCGTCTGCTGGAACGGAATCGAGAGGATTTCGCGCTTGGAACCAGGCGTGATGTCATGTGCCGGCATAAAGACCTTGGTGAAGTACATATTAGAGGCAAGGCAGAGTGCAAGCACCGCAAGAACTCCCACCCAGCGGAAACGCGGGGTGGTGCCCGAAGGCGCAGCACCAGCCTGCTTGGCTGCACGACGAGCCACGTGCGCGTCCCATGCGCAAAACGCCGCCGCGATTACGCATGCCGCCAGGGGAAACACCAGGCCGCCGTTGCGCAGAAACGTGGAACCCATGGCGCCCATAGCGAGCAGCAGCCAGTCATGGCGCACAAAGAGCACGGGCCTCTGTTCGCCCGCACGCTCGGCATTGGCATCGCGACGGGGCAGGCCGCATGCCACAAGCTTCACGGTCTGCACCAACAGCACCAAAAACGCGTCGGCAAACAGCACATCTTTGGTAAGCAGGGCCGCGTAGTTGGAGAACATGGGCATAAACACAAAGAACAGCAAGATCACGCCGCGGACCGGCAGGCTCACGCCTAGCTTGCGCAGCGACGATATGGAATAGGCCATGCAGGCGGCCGTGATGACAAATTGGGCACAGGTGTAGATGGCAAGGCCCGCATTGGCGCTATTGAACAGCGAAAGCCCCAGTTGCACGCACGAGCCGATGATGGCCGTGTGCACCACCGGATGATGGCCGTTGAGCAGCACGTTGGGGTTAAGCAGGCGCAGGTAATCGCTCGTGCCGTTGGGTTGAACCATTGGCGGATCTGCGCGCCCGTATCTCCCATAAAGAGGCCGGGCAGCGAGGCGATAAGCGTGGGCGCCCAGGCAATCATGAGCACAAGAAACGGCCCGACAAAGGGATGGACCGAGAGCACGGCGTGGGCAACACGCCACACGCGGCCAAAGTGGGTCTCCGAAAACGGAATGCGGCGGGAGCTCAACCAATCCAAAAACTCAAAAGCCAGATAGAAGGCCACAATCGCCAGAAGCATCCAGCCCGCGCCGCCAATCCAGGCGCAGATAACGCGTGCCTTGTCGCCCAGCACAATCTCTGCCGAATCGGTAAGGTCGTAGCTACGGCCGAACACCATGCAAACGGCAAAGAACAGCGATGGCAGCACGACCGACGGGCGCCAAGCGTCACCGCGGCCAAAGAACACATAGCGAAACGGCAGCGTGAGCAAGCAGGCAAGCGCGAGCAGCATCACTGCGTCGGTATGGCCGGCAAACGAGAGAAGTACCTCGTAGCACACGTAGAGCGTGCCCGTCGCCTTGGGGTCGATCGCCAGGACCGCATTGCTCGACACCGGGGCGGGATCGATGGAAAACGCCGTAGTCGCCAGCAGGGCGAGCAAAAATGCGATGAGCGTCTGCTTGGCGGGATAGCGCTTAAACCAAACGATGCGGGCGGCGTCGCGCGCAGCCGTTGCGGAGAGGTCGGAATCCTTCACAGTCCGAATAGCCTTTCTAGAAACCTGCCAAAAAGGGACAGGTTTATTTTGGCAGGTTTTATCTGGGGAAACGTTACGGTTCTGTCATCGTTGCCCGGCAAAACCACCACAAAGGTGCCTGTCCCCCTTGTGGTGGTATGTG
>USQE01000131.1 GCA_900556675.1 uncultured Collinsella sp. | reverse complement strand
GCCAGCAGAATCAAGCCGGCGCAAGTTCCCAATACAGGCATGCCTTCAACAATGCGGGTGCGAAGCCCCTCGAGCATACCGAGTTCGGCAAGTAGCTTGCCCTGAACGGTGGACTCGCCGCCGGGAAGGACCAGGCGGTCAAAGTTCTGCTGCAAATCGGCCGCCTGCCTCAGCTCAATACAGTGTGCGCCCAGCTCGGATAGTCTTGCCTCGTGCTCGGCAAAAGCGCCTTGGACCGCCAGCACGGCGACCGTCTGGTCTACATAATCGCTCATATGCGACCCTTTCTGCCGGACTAGCGCCCGCGCTCCTCCATGATAATCTCGATCTCGTCGGCGTTGATGCCCACCATGGCCTCGCCCAGGTCCTCCGAAAGCTCGGCAATGAGCTTGGCGTCGGTGAAGTTTGCCACAGCCTTAACGATGGCGGCGGCGCGCTTGGCGGGGTCGCCACTCTTAAAGATGCCCGAGCCGACAAAGACACCCTCGGCGCCCAGCTGCATCATCAGCGCGGCGTCGGCGGGGGTTGCTACGCCGCCGGCGGCAAAGTTCACCACGGGAAGCTTGCCCGTGGCATGAACCTCGCGTACCAGCTCGACCGGAACCTGCAGTTGCTTGGCTGCCTCAAAGAGCTCATCATTGCGCAGGGCGACAACGTCGAAGATCTGCTTTTGGATCTTACGCATGTGGCGTACGGCTTGGACGACGTCGCCCGTGCCCGGCTCGCCCTTGGTACGAATCATCGTGGCGCCCTCGGCAACGCGGCGCAGTGCCTCGCCCAGATCGCGGGCGCCGCAGACAAACGGCACGTCAAACTGGGTCTTATCGATGTGATAGACGTCATCGGCGGGGGAGAGAACCTCGGACTCGTCGATGTAATCGATCTCGATGGCCTGCAGGACCTGCGCCTCGACAATGTGGCCGATGCGGCACTTGGCCATAACGGGGATGGAGACTGCCTCTTGGATGCCCTTGATCATCTTGGGGTCGCTCATGCGCGAGACGCCGCCTGCGGCGCGGATGTCGGCCGGAATGCGCTCGAGTGCCATGACGGCGCAGGCGCCCGCCTCCTCGGCGATGCGTGCCTGCTCGGGCGTGGTGACGTCCATGATGACGCCGCCCTTGAGCATCTGCGCGAGCTCGCGATTGAGTTTGACGCGATCGGCCTTGCTGGTCTGTTCTGCCATGGTTGCTCCCTTGATTGGCATGTGCATTGCTTGACGGAACATCCTATCGGGGAGCTGGGTATGGCAAAATACTCAGTTTTCGAGATAATTACAAGGTCAGACTAATACCAGATTGAATGACTTAATAAGGTCAGGTGATAGGCTCATGCTTGACTACAATTTGGAAAAACGCGGCGAAGCATCGCTCTATGAGTATGTTTACCAGCAAATTCGAGATGATATCGTAGCTGGACGCATTGTGGCGGGGGAGCATTTGCCGTCTAAGCGCGCCTTTGCCAGTCATCTGGGAATCAGTGTTATTACCATCGAGAATGCATATAGCCAGTTACTCGCTGAGGGCTATATTTGCTCAATACCACGTCGTGGCTACTACGCTTGCGAGCTTCCGGATGCACCGGTTTTGGCTTCGGCTGCGGAGGGCATCGACCGAGATGCCGTCTCTGTGGGCCCCAGCGTGCATGATGTCAACGGACAGGTCGAGCGATTCGATGCGCTTTCTCCTTCTGCTTTGGAGGCGGCGCGGCTTTGGCAAAGCGCGCTACGGGCGACGCTAGCATCCGAAGACGAACGCGAAATCTTTTCGACCGCACCGGCACAGGGCACCGCTCGGCTGCGACGCGCAATTGCTCACCATCTGCACGGGACAAGGGGTATGAATGTCGACCCCAACAACATCGTTATCGGTGCGGGCGCCCAGCTGCTCGATACCATGTTGGTTCAGTTGCTTGGCGCGGACAAGGTGTATGCGGTTGAGGATCCGGGCTATTTGCGTCTGACGCGTATCTATCAGGCTATGGGCTGCAAAGTTCGACATATCCCGTTGGATGATGAGGGCGTGGACTTGAGCACTCTGCAGAAAAGCGGGACCGATGTCCTTCACCTGATGCCGTCCCATCAGTATCCGACCGGTCTTGTGACGAGCATTGCGCGTCGCTATGCGCTTCTGAGCTGGGCCGCTGAGCGACCAGGTCGGTATCTCATCGAAGATGACTTTGATTGTGAGTTTCGCCTTGTCGGGAAGCCGATTCCCGCGCTCGCGTCGATTGATGCCGCCCAGTCGGTTATCTACACCAACACGTTTTCGAAGAGCCTTTCATCGGCGTTGCGTCTAGCGTACATGGTGCTGCCCGATGAGCTGATGGAGCGGTTTAGGTGCAACCTTGGTTTCTATGCCTCGTCGGTGAGTTCTGTCGACCAGGTCGCTTTGGCTCGTTTGCTGGAATCGGGTGATTACGAGCGGCATGTGAACCGCGTGCGCGTTCGTGCTCGTGAGGCGCGTGATGGCCTGATGGCGCTTGTGCGGAAAGCGTTTCCGGCAGGGGAGGTCTCGATCGAGCAGGCAGATGCGGGCCTTTACTGTACCGTGGTTGCGGAGCGTGGAACGGGCGGAAGCTCTTTTGCGCAGGCTCTCGCGCGCTCGAGCATCCCTTTTGTCGATATCAGTGACTGTTATTGGTGTGCCGATGGCGCATCTGTCCCTGAAAACTCAACTCAAATTCTTGTCCAGTATGACGATCTGAGTCCGGAAGTGCTTAATACCTTGGAATTGCAGCTAATGGGGGCGCTCTGCAATCTAAGTGAGTAGGCTTTTGGCGCTTTGGCGACCGGGTCGTTTTGAAACAAGCTATCTACCTGTGGTTTTGAGAAGCAGGATGACTGGCCTGCGCGGCAAGTTCGAAAAAGTCTACCCACTTGCCGCGTAAAGCTTCTGCATAAGAAAAAAATGGGGTTTTCAACAGGGCTTCGTCCAGCTTTTGGCAAGCTTTTGGCCAGTTGGGGAGGGCTGTTGAAAACTTAACAGTCTGTTCGGTGCCATTTTTGGTGCGTTCGCGCCAATGCGAGACGGGCTGGGTTGAAATTCGTGTTTTCCTGTGCCTATGAAAGATCTACTTTGTGACATATCGGCTTTTAGATACTGGCGTTTGCCCCCTCAGGTCCGCGCTTTGTGTCCGCCGCTTCCACGGCCGGAAGAAGACCGGCAGCGATATGATCTCGCCCGCAACCCGACGGCTGCGGTCGCGCTCGGTTTTCCGTTGTATACATTGGTTCGGACGAGAAACAAACGGACTTGTCCTGCCAGCATTAGGCAGCGGCTGTTTCTTGGTGAGCTCCCCAGGGAATCCGTGCTGGAAACGGAGCATGGGTTTTTGGTTACGTCTCCTCTACTGACGACATTCATCATGTCGCGGCATCTGACGGATCTTCAGCTTCTTTTGGTATTGGCGGAGATGTGTGGCTTGTTTGCGGTGTGTGCCCTGCCGGCGGCACTTGAGGCGGAGCTTTCGCGTGCAATTGATTCGGGCGTGATTTCGACAACGTTCGGTTGGGTGCGCTGCCCGTCCGAGGACGGCACCGCCTCAAATTTATGGCGTCGAGACGCTTTGGTTTTGGGCGGAGACCTTGACCGTTTTTGTTCAGATGTTTGCGGGATGCGTTACGGCAATAGATTTATGGCGGTATCGCAACTCGTTCCATTGGGTGCCGCGTCGCCTTTTGAGGTCGAGGCGTATTTGCTACTTGCACTGCCGCGATCCCTGGGAGGCGAAAGTTTTTGCGCATAGAGCTTAATGTTGAAGTGATGCTAGGCACAAGTGCTCGAGCGATTGTGGGAAAGTCCCGTGTATATATCGACCTACTTCTTTCTTCGCCGGACGGTAGGCGATGTCAGGGAAAGGCCTCGCACGGATGCGCAGGGGATGGCTTGCGTGACGCTGACCGCATGACGGCCCTTCAGGCCATGGGCTACGATGTACTTCTCCTGACACACAGACAGATATCCGATGAGGATAGATTCCGCGCGATCGTTAAGGCCATATGCAGGATGCTCGATGCTGAATATCGTGATAAAAGCTCAGATGAGCAAAGGGCTGAGACATTACTCCGGTCTGAACTATTCGTTGACTGGACAAAATTGGGAGTAATCGACGGGAAGATGCCCGTTAGACACAAAACGGCTCAATCGTGGACGGCTGCGGTTCTAAGTGAGTAGACTTTTGGCACTTTGGCGACCAGGCCGTTTTGCAACAAGTCATTTACCTGCGGCTTTATAAAGCAATATGGGTGGTGTGCTCGGCAAGTTCCAAAAAGTCTACTCACTTAGTTTTTGACGAGAAGCCGATGCCGAAGGCGGTCCTATTTCAGGGCGTTAACAAGTTCGTGAGGCACGAAAAAGGCCCGAACCAATACGGTCCGGGCCTCATCGAGCTTGAGGTTATGTCTCAGGCGGTTGGCTTAGCCAAAGTAGCGCTTAAGCAGGCCGGCAAAAGCTTTGCCGTGGCGGGCCTCGTCACGAGCCATCTCGTGCACGGTGTCGTGGATGGCATCGAGGCCAGCGGCCTTGGCGCGCTTAGCAAGATCGGTCTTGCCGGCGGTGGCGCCGTTCTCGGCCTCAACGCGCATCTCGAGGTTCTTCTTGGTAGAGTCGGTCACGACCTCGCCCAGGAGCTCAGCGAACTTGGCGGCGTGCTCGGCCTCCTCGTGG
>USQE01000130.1 GCA_900556675.1 uncultured Collinsella sp. | reverse complement strand
CCTCGGTCTCCCGCGCTTCCCACGCCTCCTGTGCGCCGCCAAAGGCGTCCAGCACGCGGACCTCGTCCAGATCGAAGTCGAACGCCGACATGACCATGGACGCGCATGCCTCGCGCACGCGATCGGTCGTGGGACGGGTGACATCGCGCCCACGCGGCTCTTCGATCTTGCGGCCGCGCCATTCACCGCCGATGATTCTCATCCTCCGCTGACCTCCTTAAAGATATGTCGATAACGCATGGCGACCGCGTCGCGCAAGGGGCGCGTCGCCACGGAGTCAAGGTTGCAAGCATACCGCAAGAGCTCGACCGCGTCCAAATGGGCCCATTCGATAAGATCCTCGTCGGCGTCCAGGTCCACAAAGCGCAGGGTCACGCCGCCGTGCTGGCGGTAGCCCAGAATCTCGCCCTCGTGGCGCAGGCGCAGGTCCATCTGGGCGAGCGCAAAGCCGTCAGAGGTCTTTTCGAGCGACTGGAGACGGTCTTGTGCCGCCGACGCGCCACCGTTGCCCTTGGAGTGCGTCATGACCAGGCAAGTGCCCGACACGCTGCCGCGGCCCACGCGGCCGCGCAGCTGGTGCAGGGCCGCCAAGCCAAAGCGCTCACCGTTCTCGATGACCATGACGGTGGCGTTGGGCACGTCGACGCCTACCTCGACCACCGTGGTCGAGACGAGCACGTCGATCTCACCGCGCTTGAAGGCATCGATCACGCGGTCCTTCTCCCCCGCCGGCATGCGGCCATGAAGGCGCTCAATGGTAAGTCCCGGCAGGGCCAGACGCAGTCGTTCGAGCTCGGTTGCCGTATCGTGCAGCGGTACAGGCACGGTCACGCGGCCCTCGTCGTCGCGGGCGATACCGGGTACGTCTTCCAGCTCATCGGCCGAGTCACTCGGCTCCACAAGCGGGCAGATCACGTAAGCCTGCTGACCCTTTTCATACGCCTCGCGGATGGCACCGTAGGCCAAATCGCGGCTCGACTCGGTGAGCACGCGCGTCGTAACGCCCGCCCCCGGAACAGGTCGACGGCGGATGATGCTCGTGTCCAGGTCGCCGTAGACCGAGAGCGCCAACGTGCGCGGGATCGGCGTGGCCGTCATAACGAGAAGGTCGGCACCCGGGCCCTTGGCACGCAGAGCATTGCGCTGGCCCACACCAAAGCGGTGCTGCTCGTCGATGACGACAAGCGACAGATGCTTAAACGCCACGTTGTCCGAAAGGACCGCGTGGGTTCCAAAGAGGACGTCGAGCTCGCCCGATTCCAGCTGCGCATGGATCTGCTCGCGCTCGGCCGCCGGCGTGGCACCCGTCAGGAGTGCCCAAGACATGCCAGCCTGGGAGAGCAAGGGGCCAGTCTTATCGGCATATTGGCGCGCCAGCACGCCCGTAGGCGCCATAACGCAGGACTGAGTGCCCGAATCGGCCGCGACAGCCAGCGCGCAGGCGGCGACGGCCGTCTTGCCGGTACCGACGTCGCCCAGTAGCAGACGGTTCATCACGCGCCCACCATCGCACATGTCGTGCAGGATGTCTTGGAACGCGGCCTCCTGCTCGTCACTCAGCGAAAACGGCAGGGCTTCCCTGAGCGCCGCCAGGTGCTCACCCGCGGCGTGGGCGTAGGGAGCGACTTCGACCAAGCCGCCGTCGTTGCGCAGGCGCAGCGCCAGCTGAAGGCAGAGACATTCCTCGTAGGCAAGACGCCGCCGCGCGATGTCGCGCTCGGCCATACTCGAGGGAAAGTGAATCGAGCGCAGCGCACGGGCATTGCTCATCAGGCGGCGCTTGACGCGTAAGCGTGCGGGAATCGGGTCGAAGGGATTGCCGACAACCTCAAGCGCGCCGCTTACGATGCGGCGCATCCACGCCTGACTCACGCCATCACTCACGTAATGGACCGGCAGAATGGTGCCCGCGGCACGTCCGTCCTCGAGCTTTTCGAAATGCGGCGAGGCCATCTGCTTAAAGCCGTAGGCAAACTCGACCTTACCCATCACAGCCAGACGGTCTCCCTGCTTAAACTGCTGGGCAATCCAGGGCTGACGGAAAAAGGCGACTTGCAGCACGCCCGTCTCGTCCACCAGCGAGACCTCGGTCACCTGCATACGCGGGCGAGGCTGCTTTTGGACGATACGGTCAACCGTGGCGACGATCGTGCACACGGTACCGATGGGCGCCATCTCGATGGACCAGGAGCGCGTAAAGTCCAGGTATCGATGAGGGATATGGAGAAGGAGGTCCCCCACCGTCTGAATTCCCAAACGGCGAAGGGCCTCCTCACGCTTACCCGAAACATATTTGAGTCGCGCAATATCCTCGTCGAGCGCATTGCTCTGGGCAAAGCGCTCCGAGACGCGCGGCACGGAGCACAGCTCGGACATGGGCAGATGCCTACTCGATCGAGAAGATCACGGGATAGAGCGGCTGCTCGCCACGATGGGCGTCGACCTCCAGATCGGGCTGAGCCTCCTCGATGGCGTCGACGATCTCCTGAAAGGCCTCATCGGACAGCTCCTCGCCGGCCAGAATCGTCAGCGCGTCGCCCTCCTCTTCCTCCTGCATACGGTTGATGCAGTCGAGCGTGACCTGCTTCACATCGGAGCCGACCACGTCGATGGAGCCGGCAATGATACCCATGACGTCACCGGAGTGAATCGGAGAACCGTCAGAGGCGCTGGAATCGCGCACGGCACGGGTGACCTCGCCATCGCGAACCTCGCTGATGGCGTCGACCATGGCGGCAACGGCGTCCTCGAGCTCGGAATCGGGCAGGACGGCGAACAGCGCGGAGAACGCCTGCGGGACGGTCTTGGTGGGAACGACGGCGACCTTCTTGTCGGTGCAGGCAGAGGCTGCGGCCTCGGCAGCCATGCGGATGTTGCCGTTATTGGGCAGGATAATGACCGAGGTCGCGTTGACCTGGTCCACCGCGCCCAGCAGGTCGGCGGTCGAGGGGTTCATGGTCTGGCCACCCGAGACGATCACGTCAACGCCGAGGGACTTGAGGATGTCGGCCTCGCCCGAACCGGCGGCAACGGCGACAAAGCCCAACGCCTTGGCGGGCTCGGCGGCCTTTTCCTGGTCCTCATGAATCTTGGCGGTACGGTCGTGGGCCTCCATCTCCATGTTGTGGATAAAGACCTCGTAGATCTGACCAAGCTGCAGCATGTGCTCGAGCACCAGGTTAGGCGTGTTGGAGTGCACATGGATCTTGTAATCGGGGTAGGCACCCACGAGCAGCTCGCAGTCGCCCATGGAGCCCAGGAACTTAAGGCACTCGTCCTCGTCAAACGGGGCGTCGGCCTTAAAGAGGAACTCGTTGCAGTAGCGGAACTCCGAGCCCTCCCAATCGTCGTTGGCCTCAATCTCAACGCGACCGAGGGCCGCGTCGCGGGCAGAGCCAGCGGAATCAAACGTGGCGGAGAAATCCTCGACAACGGTGCTGCGGCCAAGCGCAGCGGCGACAAAGTTCTCCAGGAAGATGGCAAAGCCAAAGGCGCCGGAGTCGACCACGCCGTTCTCCTTCAGAACGGGCAGCAGGTCGGGCGTGCGGGCGACGGACTGGTAGGCCTCGACGACGATGGCGTCGAGCGCGTCCTCGGCCGAGAACTTCTTCTTTTCGCACTCATCGGCCTTGGTCGAGACATCGCGAAGCACCGTGAGGATCGTGCCCTCGATGGGCTTGCGAACGGCCTGGAAGGCGACCTTGACGGCGCGACGGAAAGCGAAGGCGATGTTGGCGGACGTAATGGGCTCGTCGACAGAGACGAGACCCTCGGCCACGCCACGCAGGATCTGCGAGGTGATGACGCCGGAGTTGCCGCGGGCACCCATCAGGGAGCCGTGGGTAATGGCGCCGGCAATTGCCTCCATATCGGCATCGGCGGGAAGGGCGGAAAGCTCCTTGGTCACCGAGGCGAGCGTGAGCGACATGTTGGTGCCGGTGTCGCCGTCGGGTACGGGGAAGACGTTGAGCTTGTTGATCTCCTCGGCCTTGTCGGAAACGGCAGCCGCAGCGATCGGAAAACAGGTGCGAATGGTCTTTGCAATCATGGGTATTTGAATCTCCGTTTTCGGATGCTAGTTCAGACGGCTCTTGAGCGCGTCGATGTGGATGCCGATCTTAAGGCTGGCGGGATCGATCTGGGCGATTTCCTGCAGGGTGAAGGCAACGGAGCTCGAAAGATTGTGGCAGACGGACTTCATGTTGACGCCGTTCTCGAGCACGACGTGAAGATCGACCGTAAGGCCGTTCTCGTCGGCGGAGACAAGCACGCCCTTGCGGAGGCGCTGACCGGCAAGCAGGCGCACGCTCTCGGCGCCCTGGAGCTGTTCGGCCATACCGACGACGCCATAGCACGTCATCGCGGCATAACCGGCAATATCGGCAATAACGTCGTTCGAGACGCTCAGGCTGCCGTTAATGGTCTCAGACACAAGAATCTCCTTATCTGGTGCTCACGGCACCATCTCGTGGGAGCAATCATTGCATTATTCTACAACGAGCGCGCCATGTTGAGGTGGTGGGTCGCGGGATTACATCCTCGACACGAAATGTTGATATGGCAACGTTCGCGCCAGGCGATCGCGGCATGAAAAAACCCGCCGCATAAGCGACGGGTTTTACAACCTGGCTCCCCGGGTAGGACTCGAACCTACAACAGCGCGGTTAACAGCCGCGT
>USQE01000129.1 GCA_900556675.1 uncultured Collinsella sp. | reverse complement strand
CCCCCTGGGGGTGTCTAGTACAGAATAAATGTATGACATCTCGCTACAGATGAGGATAGTTGGTTGACCGATGGACCGTCCCAATCAATCATCTCAATCTGTAACATCTGGACCGTTTTTTGAGCCGTAACTGTTACAGATTTAGACAAACATTTCAGCCGAAAGCTAACGTCTCGATCTGTAACAACTAGAGGCTCAAAGACTGTCTTCCTGTTACAGATCAAGACATTTGTCAGCGGCGGCAACAGCGGCGATGGCCCATTTCTCCGATGTGGTGGTGATGGAAGTGTCTAATACCGTTCTCAAACACAAGCATGCAACACGTAACACCTTGGCGCGGAATAGGATGCTTGCCAGGCTCACGGAGGCGGCTGAACAAGGCGTGCTGCTTGTGACGCACGACAATGCCGAGCTCATGTGGCTGCGGCGCCATGTGGGTGCAGACGATATTGCGGAGCCCGAATCGCACCTATTCTGTTTTCAGCATGAATGGGTTGCATTGACGCCGCCGGAGCGGGCGCGGTTGACCATCAAGGGGCTTGCCGAGTTTCACCCCGATTGGGCGTTTTGGGGATATGACGCCGCGCTGATATGGGGTCTGGAGGTGCCGAATGATCTGTTTGGGCCGCGTTGCTTGGTCAAGACAGGTTGTTCGGTGGCGTTGAGTACGGGATGTAGGCTGCTGCGTCCGCAGACGGCGGGTGCGCTTGAGCGCGTCGATGGCGTGCGAGTGACGCCGTTTTGGCGCACGGTGGAGGATTGTCTACTGCGTGCGCCGTTTTCGTATGGTCTGGCGATCGCCGATTCTGCATTGCGGGCGAAGGGCATGTCGCGCGACGACCTCTGCGAACGGCTCCAGGCCGATTGCGAGGGCAGGCGAGGGTATCGCAGAGCTCAGGTGATTGCGTCGCATGCGGACGGGCTGTCCGAAAACGGTGGCGAGTCTCGGTTCCGAGCGTTCTTTATTGCATACGGTTTTCCGGTTCCGGAGTTACAGGTGGAGTTTCGCGATTCGCTCGATTCGAGCCAGGTGTTTCGGGTCGATTATTTCTGGAGGCTCGAGGACGGGACGTGCGTGATTGGCGAGCTCGACGGAAAGGGGAAGTATACCTTGCAGAGCGGCGAGGGTCGGGAGTCGGTCGACCCGTTCGTGGCAGAGCGTCAGCGGGAATCTCATCTGACAATGCTCGGGCACAAGGTGCTTCGGTTCACGTTTGATGAACTCAAGAACCCGGGAAAGCTGGTTGAAAAGATGAGACTAGCGGGTATTTCGCAGCGGGCCGATTTGGCTGAGGGATGGAAGCGTCAGTGGTATGGGCACTGAAGTGGACTGTCTCAATCTGTAACATTTAGAGGCCGAAAACCTGTCTACCTGTTACAGATCTAGACGTTTGACGACGGGGCTGGAGAATGTCTCGATCTGTAACATCTAACGGCCAAAAATCGGTCTAACTGTTACAGATTGAGACAAAGGCTGGAGGCACGACCGAAAATCTCGATCTGTAACATTTGGAAGGTTAAAGACGGTCTATCTGTTACAGATCAAGACGTTTTGCTGGAACGACTGAAGCATCGTTGCACTGGTCTGTTCATCCTCACGTCCTTCTCTTCCTCCCGTTAGCCGATATGTCCGCAGCAACCCTGTCGCGCTGGGTGATAATGGACAAATGTTCAAGTTAATCGTGAGGGAGGAGCTCGATATGGCGTCTGCCGATCGTTCCACGTTGTTTATCAATGCGACCGTCCTGGATGGTTCGGAACATATGGAGCCGCAGCCCGACATGGCCGTGGTCGTTGAGCGCGGCGTCATCACGTGGATGGGGCCGAGTGCTGTGGCGCAGGCGCCTGCAGGTGCCGAGGTCATCGACCTGGCAGGTGCGTATCTCATGCCGGGCCTCATCAATATGCATGTACATCTGTGCGGCTCGGGCAAGCCGGTTTCGGCGGGCGATGCGGGCGCGCTGATGAAGAAGCTCGATAATCCCGTGGGGCGTGCCATCGTGCGCCACGTTCTTAAGGGTAGCGCCCAGCAGCAGCTGGCAAGTGGCGTGACCACGGTGCGCGGTGCGGGCGACCCGCTGTTTGCCGATCTTGCCGTGCGCGATGCTATCGATGCCGGTAAATATCAAGGTCCTCGCCTGGTGGCGCCGGGAACGGGCGTCACGGTGCCGGGCGGCCATGGTGCGGGCTTGTTCGCCCAGGTGGCCAACAGTTCCGCCGAGGCAGCCGAACAGGTGCGCGACCTGTATGCGCGCGGTGCCGACGTCATTAAGCTGTTCGTAACGGGCGGCGTGTTCGACGCGACCGAGGTGGGCGAGCCGGGCGTGCTGCGTATGCCGGTGGAGGTTGCCGCAGCGGCGTGCAAGGCGGCGCACGAGGTTGGCCTTCCGGTTATGGCCCATGTCGAGAGTACCGAGGGCGTGAGGGCCGCGCTTGAGGCCGGCGTTGACACGATTGAGCACGGCGCTCCGTTGACGCCCGAGATCCTGGAACTGTTCCGCGGCGCCGCGGGCACGCAGCTTGAGGGGCGTGCGCCCAGCGTGACCTGCACCATTAGCCCGGCGCTGCCGTTTGTATTGCTCGACCCGGAGAAGACCCATTCGACCGACACGCAAAAGAAGAACGGCGACATCGTGTGCTCGGGCATTATCGAGAGCGCTCGTGCGGCGCTGGAAGCCGGTATCAAGGTAGGCCTGGGCACGGATTCGAGCTGTCCGTTCGTGACCCAGTACGACATGTGGCGCGAGGTGGCCTATTTTGCCAAGTACGTGGGTGTGAGCAACGCCTTCGCACTGCATACGGCTACGCAAGTCAACGCCGAGCTGCTGGGGCTGGGCGGCGAGACCGGCACGATCGAGTGCGGTAAGGCCGCCGATATCCTGGTGACGCGCGAGAACCCGCTCGATGACCTGTGCGCCCTGCGTGAGCCGATGCACGTGATGTGTCGTGGCGATCTGATGCGCAAGCTCAAGGTGAAGCGCATTCCCGAGGTGGACGCCGAGCTCGACGCGATTATGGCCATGCCGTCCGAGGCGCTGGCCGAGGAGCTTGCCCGCGATGGCGTAGCGTAGACGAGACAAAGGGACAGCTCCGTTGTCGCATGCAAAAAGCCGAGGCCTCAGCGCGAGGCCTCGGCTTTTTCTGTCCCATGGTATGGCGGCTACGAGCGCGTCTCCATCTTGGCGTGGCACTTGGGGCAAGTGACGCGGATCTTGCCTTTGCCCTTGGGGACGGAGAGCATCTGGCCGCAGTTGGGGCACTTGAGATATGCCGTGGTCTTGCGACCCTTCCACATCTTCTTGGCCGTGCGCTTGGCACGCTCAAAGTCTTCCTTGCTCGTTCCGGCCGCGCGTGAGGTGCTGGCCGCTGCGGCCCCGCCGCCCAAGCTGGCGACGAACTTGCCCAAGCCGGGAACATTGGCAGTTGCGGCGACAAAGGTCTCGTTCTCCTTGCGACGTGCATCGATATTTTTGGACAGGCCGCGCAGCACGCCAATCACGATGACGGCGATGGCGATCCAGCTGAGCCACTGGATGCGGGCTATCGATCCGATCATCGCGATGATGATGCCGGCAAAACCCATTACGATGGTGAGTTCATCGGCGCCATTGCGACCCTTCATAAAGTCATTCATGCAAATTGCCTTTCGTTCGATATGCTGCACGCCTTTATACCCGATTTAGAGCAAGGGGGACAGGTTAATCTACACCAATGCGGTGCAAACATACCTGTCCCCGGAACACCAAGACGGTGTAAAGAAGTCTGTCCCCAATGCCCCAATTACTTGGAGAGCTTGTCGACAACGCGTTCGATCTCGGCGAGCTTGGCGGCCTTTAGGTCTTCGTCGCCCGATTCGATTGCCGAAGTCACGCAGCCCTCGATATGCGCCTTGAGCACGTCGGCGTTAATGCGCGCGAGGAGTGCCTGCGTGGCCATGAGCTGCGTGGAAATATCGACGCAATAACGGTCCTCATCGACCATCCGCAAGATGCCGTCGATCTGGCCGCGCGCCGTCTTGAGCATGCGGGTCACCGATTTGTGGTCTGCCATCATGGCGGGTCCTCGTTTCTGGTCGATCTTTCGGATATCCCTGTCAGTTGCGGTGAAATACGGACCGTTTAAAGGCCTAGGGCGGCACAACAGTCCGTATTTCACCGCAACTTCTGGGGATTGAGTAGACAGCGTCTGCTACGCGGCGGTTACGGACAGGGCATGGAACTTCTCGCCCGCGGCCTCGACAGCGGCGGCGAGCTGCTCGGCGGTCACGGTGTCGGCACACTCCACCTGGACGGTCTGGGTCTCGTGATCGGCGTCGGCGTCGGTCACGCCGGCTACGTTGAGCAGCGCCGTCTCGACGGTGGCGTCGCAGTGGCCGCACATAAGGCCAGACGTTTTAACGATGTAGTTCATGATTATCTCCTTTTCGTTGAGTACCTAAAGTTGCGGTGGAATACGGACTAAATAGCGGTTTAGCTAAGCATGTTACGCCTTATTTCACCGCAACTGATGGCTTAAAGGTTCGCAGGCGCAGCGCATTGCTTACGACGCACACGCTCGACAGACTCATGGCCGCGGCGCCAAACATCGGCGAGAGTTGCCAGCCGGTGAGGGGGAAGAACACGCCCGCGGCGAGCGGAATGCCGATGCCGTTGTAGAACAGCGCCCAGAACAGGTCCTG
>USQE01000128.1 GCA_900556675.1 uncultured Collinsella sp. | reverse complement strand
CGCGGACGCATCGGCGCCCGAAGCCATGCAGTCTGTAACCGAAGACGTGCCCGCAGCAACGACGGAGGATGTCTCCCAATCCCACGGCACGCCCGCGCCCGCGCACTTCGCGACGCCCGAGTCTGCAGCCGTCGCCCCGCAAGACGACGAGCCTGTCGACCGTACAACCGAAGAGCCCGCCACGCCCAACGTCAACGACCCGAGCAACGATGCCGACACCGTCTCGCCCGGCGATACGGCCGAGATTGACGTTGCCGCCGTGGAGGCCAAGCTTAAGGACCCCGGTTCGACCATGAGTTTTGAGCCGCTGACCGACGAGCGCGTCGAGACTGACTCGACCTACGACGCCGGCACGACCACGCAGCTCATGTGGGGCGCCCGCTCCGATGTTGGCTGTGTGCGCCCGCATAACGAAGACTCCTATCTGGTGCAATCGCCGCTCTTTTGCGTATGCGACGGCATGGGCGGCCACGCCGCCGGTGAGGTAGCCTCCTCCATCGCCGTCGAGACTATTGCCAAGACAGCGCCGCAGGCAGCCGACGCCGCACGACTGGCAGCCGCCGTCGAAGCTGCAAACGCCGCGGTCATCGAGGCTGCGCTCAACGGGCTTGGCAAGCCCGGCATGGGCTGCACAGCCACCTGCGCCTACATCGAAAACGACACGCTCGCCATCGCCCACGTGGGCGACTCTCGCGCCTATCTGCTCCACGAGGGCACGCTCATCCGCGTGACCCGCGACCACTCCTATGTGGAGGAGCTCGTGGACGCCGGCGAAATTACGGCAGACGAGGCTCGCGTCCACCCCAACCGCTCGGTCATCACCCGCGCGCTGGGCTCGGATCCCGCCATGTATGCCGACCACTTTACCCTGCATATCGAGGAAGGCGACCGCCTGATCCTGTGCTCGGACGGTCTTTCGAGCATGATTCCCGATAGCGATATCGAAAACATCGCCACACAGTCCTCGACCGCGCAGATTTGCGTCGACAACCTTGTTGACGCGGCACTGGTCGCCGGCGGGCACGACAACGTCACCGTGCTTGTCGTTGACCTGGTCGACGATGGCGTCATGCGCGAGGCAAAGCGCGTCCGCCGCCGCAACATCACCATTGCCACCGTACTGGGCATCGCTTTTGTGCTGGCGGCAGCCATCTGGGCCTACGCAGGCATCACCGGCTCGTACTACCTGGGCACCTACAAGGACACCGTCGCGGTCTACCGGGGCATTCCCGGCAAGCCGCTCGGCCTTAAGCTGCACTGGCTCGACAGCACGACCACCATCAAACTGTCCGACCTGCCCGAAGACACACAAAATCGCCTTAAGGCAGGTATTCAGCAGACGAGCATCGACGACGCACAGGACACCATCTCCAAGTACCGCCATCAGATCGACGAGGAGCAGACCCGTCAGGTGATCGACGCGCAAACGATCCGCAATAACACCGACCAGGGTTCGACCTCCGAATCGGATTCCGAGAATACCGCCGAACAGTCCGCCGAGGCCGAAGCCTCCGATAAGAATTAGAAAGGGAGTGCCGCTTATGAGTCGCCGTAATACCGAACTGCTCTTACTCATCGCCTCGGCGTTCCCCGTCATCCTGCTGTATGCGATGTACGTGCTCACCGCAGGCGCCGCCATCTCGTTTGAGACACTTGCCGTTCCGATCGGTCTCTTTGCCGCCTTCGCCGCGGCGCATATCGCCGTGCGCATTCTGGCACCCGGCGCCGACCCGGCCATCCTGCCCATCGTCTTTGTTCTTTCGGGCATTGGCATCACGTTTGTGACGCGCTTGGCGCCCACGCTCGCCATCTCGCAGCTCGTCATCCTGTTTATCTCGGTGGCGTTGATGGTAGGTACGCTTGCGCTGGTCAAAAACCTCGACGTGGTCATGCGCTACAAGTACACCTTTGGCATCATCGGCATCATCTTGCTGATGCTGCCCATCTTTATCGGCACCACAATCTCGGGCTCTAAACTGTGGATTCGCATCGCCGGCTTTACCATTCAGCCCGGCGAGTTCGCCAAGGTCTTTATCGTGCTGTTCCTAGCCGGTTACCTGGCCGAGAACCGCGAACTGCTCTCTATCTCCAACCGCAAGATCTTGGGTCTTAAGATTCCGCGTCTGCGCCTGCTGCTGCCGCTGTTCGCAGTCTGGGGCGTATGCCTGCTCGTCGTTGTCTTCGAACGTGACCTGGGCTCGGCCTTGCTGTTCTACACCATCTTCTTGCTGATGCTCTACGTTGCCACGGGTCGCTTCTCGTATGTCATCATCGGCCTTGTGCTCTTGGCCGTGGGGGCCGTGGGCGCTTACAAGTTCCTGTCGCACGTCCAGGTTCGTTTCCAGATCTGGGCCGATCCCTTTAAGGATGCACAGGGCCAGGGCTACCAGATTGTCCAGTCCCTCTTCTCGCTGGCCGACGGCGGCCTTGTTGGCGTCGGCATTGGCAACGGCATGGCCAACAACATCCCCGTCGTCGAGTCCGACTTTATCTTCTCGGCTATCGGCGAGGAGATGGGCCTTTTGGGCGGTGGCGCCGTGCTCATCCTGTTTATGCTCTTTGCCGTACGTGGCCTGACCACGGCAGCCCGTGCCAAGTCCGACCTTGCCGCCTTTAGCGCCACTGGTCTTACGGCCGCCATCAGCTTCCAGGCGTTCTTGATCGTTGGCGGCGTTACCCGCCTGATTCCGCTGACCGGCGTCACCCTGCCCTTTATGAGCCAGGGTGGCTCCTCGCTGCTGGCAAGCTTTATCATCGTCGCGCTTTTGCTGCGCGCCGGCGACGAGGCAACCGGTCGCGAGGCCGAGCTCACCGGCACCGGCACCATGGCCGCCATCACCGACGACCAGGTCGCCTCGGCGGCCTCCCCGGCTGGCACGCGCTTCGCCACTTCGTCTTCGTATGCCCGCGGCAGCCACTCCGCCGGCTCGCGCATGCGCCGTCGCCTGCTCGACACGCCCGAATCCGGTGTGCTCGGCCGCGTGGCGCTCGCCAATCGACTGACCCGCGCCGTGCTCGCCTTTACGGCACTATTCGCCATCCTTATCGGCAACCTCACCTATGTCCAGGTCATCAAGGCCAAGGACTATCAGGACATGCCGACCAACAACCACACCATCGCCCGCTCCAAGTACATCCAGCGCGGCTCCATCATCACGTCCGACGGCGTGACGCTGGCCGAGTCGCTGCAACAGGAAGACGGCACCTACGCCCGCTCCTACCCCAACGGCAATATGGCCGCTCACGTGGTGGGCTATGTAAGCCAGCAGTACGGCACCGCTGGTGTCGAGAGCGTCATGAACGAAACGCTCACCGGCTCCAAGGATTACTCCAGCTGGGACAACGCCCTCGCGTCGCTCGCGGGCCAAAACCAACCGGGCAACACCGCCAAGCTCACCATCGACTCGCGCATCCAGACGGCTGCCGAGCAGGCACTCAAGGGCTTTAAGGGTGCCGTGGTGGTTATGGATCCGCGCACCGGCGCGGTCCTCGCATGCGCAAGCTCGCCCACCTATGACAACACCAACATCGATGCCCTGATGCAGTCGGGCGGTGGCGAGGACGGCTCCATGTACGACCGCGCCATGGACGCTCTCTATACCCCGGGCTCGACCTTTAAGGTCGTCACACTCTCCGCGGCGCTCGAAACCGGCACCGCCAGCCTTACCAGCACGTACCAGGCGCCCGGCTCCATGGATATCGGCAACGCGCCGGTCACCAATTACGCCAACGAGAGCTACGGTACCATCAGCCTGCAACAGGCCTTTGCCGTGTCGTCCAACGTCGTCTTTGGCCAGGTGGCCAACGAGATCGGCGCCAGCTCGCTCGTCCAGTTTGCCAACGCTTTTGGTTACGGCCAAAAGCTCGGTCAGGACCTGACCACCGCGGCCTCCATCATGGCCGACCCCTCGCTCATGACCGAGTGGGAGACCGCCTGGGCAGGCGCCGGCCAGCCTGTCGGCATGGACCACACGCCAGGTCCGCAGACCACCGTCATGCAAAACTGCGTGATAGCGGCGGCCATCGCCAACAGCGGCGTGGTCATGGACCCGTTCTTCGTGGCCCAGGTGCTCGCCCCCGACGGAACCGTGGTCAAGACCACGCAATCCCGCTCGCTCGGCCAGGCCGTCAGCGCCACCACGGCCGATCAGGTCAAGCAGGCCATGCTCGCGGTTGTCCAGTCCGGCACCGGCACCGATGCCCAGATTCCGGGCGTCAAGGTCGCCGGCAAGACTGGATCGGCCGAGACCGGCGGCACCAACGTCAACTCGATGTTCGTCGGCTTCGCACCTTACGATTCACCCACGGTCGCCATCTCGGTGGCCTTGGAGGATTACGACAAACACGACGTCAAGGCAGCCAAGATCGCCGGCATCGTCCTGACCGCGGCACTTGCCGCCCAAGGAGCGTGATGCCTGTGATCGAAGCGGATACTTGGGGCGCGCCGCGGCCGATGAGCTAGCGGCAAGGCGCCACGCGGTCCCAGCGGCCATAGATTTGGTACTACACACATCGTTGAGCGAATAAGTTAGTTAGGAGCAGGAATGGAACAGAGGGTCCTCGGGGGAAGATACCTCCTCAAGGATAAGGTGGGAACGGGCGGCATGGCGACCGTCTTCCGTGCGCAAGATCAGGTCCTCGACCGCACGGTTGCCGTCAAGATCATGCTGCCGCAGTATGC
>USQE01000127.1 GCA_900556675.1 uncultured Collinsella sp. | reverse complement strand
GTGCGAGGCCCCTTTTTTGTCGCCCGGGTCGTCTTTGAACATGCTGTCGGGCGAGCGTTTCGCGCGGGGCATCTTGAAAGTTGTAACCTGTTTTGGCATGCGGATGTTTCGGGCATTTGTTCATAAAGGGGAGGATTATCTGATGAAGGTATTCGATATCGTGTTTAGCCCGACGGGTGGAACGGAAAAGGTGTCTGGCTACATTGCCAATGCGTTGGATGGGGAAACAGTTGCTGTGGATCTGGCCGATAGCGAGCTGGGGTTTCGTACGGTTGCGATGACAAAAGAGGATGTAGCCGTAATCGCGGCGCCCTCGTATGGCGGGCGAGTCCCAGCCGTGGAGCGCTTGGGAATGGTGCGAGGGAATGATGCACGGGCGGTTCTGGTTTGTGTTTACGGAAATCGCGCGTATGAGGACACGCTGGTCGAGCTTGAGGACGCGGCAAAGGGCGCGGGCTTTCGGGTGATCGCGGCGGTTTCTGCCATCGCCGAGCATTCTATTGTTCGCCAGTTTGCCGCTGGCAGACCAGATGCGCAGGACGCGGCACAGCTTGCTGGGTTTGCGGATCAGATTCAGCAAAAGATATCTGCAGGAGATGCTTCTGAGCCGACTATTCCGGGTAATCGTCCCTATAAGAAGGTCGGGGGCACCGGTATGGTGCCTAAGGCCACAAAGGAGTGCACCGCTTGCGGAGCTTGCGCCGCAGCGTGTCCCGTTGGCGCTATCGATAAAGACGACCCCAAGCGGGTGGACAAAAAGGCCTGCATTTCATGCATGCGCTGCGTTGCCGTGTGTCCGCATTCCGCTCGCACGGTAAGCCCCATCATGCTCTCTGCGGCTACCAAGATGTTGAGTAAAGCCTGCTCTGAGCGAAAAGAATGCGAGCTGTTTATCTAGCGCAGGGGCATTGAGTACTTTTCGTCTTATAACGGTAAAAAGAACGAACCCGTCGGACCTTACATCCGGCTGGTTCGAGCATTCTAAAGTTGGTGCCCCCAGCGGGATGTCCGCGCGCGCGGCTGGCGCCGCCCGCTTCCGCTGCGTCGCTTCGCTCCTTGCGTGCTGCGCTGGAAAACGCTTCGCGTTTCCCCAGCTCCGCACCCTGCCGGGTTCGAATCCCGGCATATCGGTAGCAAAAAGCCCGCCACCGCGTGGGTAACGGGCCTCTCAGTTTAGATGGTGCCCCCAGCGGGATTCGAACCCGCGATATCCACCTTGAAAGGGTGGCGTCCTTGGCCGCTAGACGATGGGGACAGCGGGAAAGAGTATAGCAGACTTTTTTGCCGGCGCGTATATCGTTGGCAAACTGGAAAACCACCACACAGGAGTAGGCTTCTATTCCGATTTTCAAATATCTCAATCTGTAACATCTGGGCGGGCAAATCGGCTCTATGTGTTACAGATCGAGACAGACGGCAGACGTCGGGACGGACATCTCATTCTGTAACAGTAGGACGACTTTCAACGGTCTAGATGTTACAGATCGAGACAAACCGCTGGGACGGGGCAAAACCACCACAAAGGGGCCTGTCCCCTTTGTGGTGGCGGGGCGTTAGGGGAGGAGCTTCACCGCGGCGTCGTGGGCGGCGTGCTCGTAGGTGTCGTCGAGGGGTTTGAGCGGCAGCAGGGCTGTGGCCTGTGCATCGCCGCGACGCTCGAGGGCGTGGGTAATGAGCCAGTCGGCGAGTTCGGGGTTCTTGGGTAGCGCTGGTCCGTGCAGGTACGTGCCGATGACGCCCTTGTAGATCAGACCCTCAAAGCCATCGTCACCGTTGTTGCCGGTGCCCGTGGCGACGGACGTTCCGAGCGGCGTGGCATCTGCGTCGAGCAGAGTGCGGCCGCCGTGGTTCTCGAATCCCACAAAGGGCTCGGGCGCCAGGTCGGTCTTGACGGCGACGTTGCCGATCAGGCGGTCAGAACCGCGCACGGTTTCGGCGGCGATGATGCCCAAGCCTTCAATGCGATCTTCGCCCATATAGTACGAACGGCCGAGCAGCTGATAGCTGCCGCAGATGGCGAGCAGCGAACCGCCGTCCTCAACATAGGCTGCAACCTTGTCTTTTTGAGCGAGCAGCTCGTGCGCCACGGCCAGTTGGTCGCGATCGGAGCCGCCGCCCATCATGACGATATCGGCATCATGCAGATCGAGCACCTCGCCCATGCGGACCTCGTCCACGCGCACGGGAATGCCACGCCAGGCGCAGCGGCGCTCGAGGGCGATGACATTGCCGCCGTCGCCATAGAGGTTGAGGGCATCGGGATACAGGTAGACGATGCGCAGCGGGCGCGAAAGCTCGACCGGCGCAATATCGGTGGGGACAGCGCTCCCATCGGCGCGTGTTACGGCGCAGGAGGCAACCGAGCTTGCATCGTCGTCTTTAAGCCCGTCGAGCTCCTTGACCAGCGGCGGAAAGGCCGTGTAGTTGGCGACGGCATAGAAAGTGTCGCCAGCTTCCTCGTCTGCCACGGCGCCGATCGCCTGCTCGATATTCGAGATGATGACGGCGTCAATGCCGGCGTACTTGAGGCGTACCTGCATATCATGTGCACGCGTGCCGCCGGCAAAGGCGACAAGTCCCGTTGTGTCGGCGATGCGCTCAAAGTCGACGTCGTAGATCCACGATACATCGTGGCCGTCGGCATCGTTGTCGTTCAGGAAAAAGGCGCAGAGCCTGCCGCCTGCCGTCTTGATGGACTGGATTTGCCGATCGAAGCCCACGGGATTTTTGGCCAGATTGGCCTCGACGGTACGGCCGGCGATATTCCAACGGCCCATGCGACCACCTGCTGGCACGTAGGCATCGAGCGTAGGCTGCAGGTGAGCTGCGTCCACGCTCAGCTCGTGGGCGGCAAAGAAGGCTGCAGCTACGTTGTAGACCATATACAGGCCGTTGTAGCGTGTGGCGATGTGCACGGCAGCCGCGTCGGACGTAGGTCCAAAGACCAGGTCAAAGCCGTAGCCGTCGCAGCCGAGCTCCACGCCCGTCACGCGACGGACAAGCCCAGGGCGGGCCCAGCCGCACGAGGGGCAATGGTATGCGCCAAGCTGTCCGTACTGCACATAGTCGTACTCCAACGGTGCGTTGCACTGTGAGCAAAAACGCGAGTCGCTAATGCGGTCGGACTCGGTGTTGGTGGCGCCGTCGATGCCAAAGGCGATGCTTGCATTGGGAACGCGCGCGGCGATCGCGGCACACAGCGGATCGTCGGCGTTATAGATGAGCGTCGTTGCCGGCGAAAGCTCCAACGCATGGGCGATGACCTCCTGGGTGTGATCAATCTCGCCATAGCGATCCAGCTGGTCGCGGAACAGGTTGAGCAGCACGAAGTGCGTCGGCTTGAGCTTGGGCAGGACGCGCACGGTGTAGAGCTCATCGCATTCAAAAACGCCCACGCGCTTGCCGCCGCCGGCTCGCTTGAGGCCGCTGCGCGCTTCGAGCAGTGCGCCCACCACGCCCGGCTCCATGTTGTTGCCGGCGCGGTTGCATACCACGGTGGCGCCGCTGGCGGCAACGGCGTCGGCGATGAGGTTGGAGGTGGTGGTCTTGCCATTGGTGCCGGTGATCACCACGCTGCGGTCGACCAGGCTCGCGAGGTCGCTTAGCAGCTCGGGGTCGATCTTCATGGCGATGCGGCCGGGAAGCACGCCGCCCTGGCGCTTGAGGATGGAGCGCAGTCCCCAGCGGGCGATATCGCTCGAGGTGCAGGCGAGAGATGAGCGGAGGTTCATGAAGCCGTTCCTAACATAGATGACATGGTCGGGGCGATCGCGTCGCTAAAAGCCGTAGCGGCGCGCAAATTCCTGGGCAAGCTGCGATACGTCTTCGCAGGCGTTGGCCCAGGGGGCAAAGTCGGGGGTGTCCGAGATAATGCCGTCGGCTTCCCAAACCGCCTGGTGCGAGAGGTCCCAGGGGTCGCGTGGCTCGGGTCGGCAGGGAAGGTACGGCGTCTGGTACACCGGATTCAGCAAGAAGAACGCGCCGCCCTCGCAACGGTTAGCGAACTCACGCAGCGCGCGCGTCGCCGGGCGCATCTTGTTTGTTTTGAACAGCATGATCGTGCGGGCGAGCAGGTACCAAGGAGAGTTTTCGAGTGCGTCTGCCCCCATCTGTTCCTCGAGCTGATGTGCCAGGGCAAAAAAGCCGTCCTGGTCTTCCAAGCGGGCGAGGGCGAGCAACACGGTGCCGGCAGCTCGGGTGGGATAACCTTCTGCCTTAAGGACGCGGCGGGCGTAGTTGGCAGCAGCACGGTAACGAGCACTCGCCATGCACAGCTGCGAGATGGCCTCGAGCGTGTGAAGCCAGCCAATAAGCGCCGGCTCGCTCACGGTAAGGTCTGCTGCGGTGACACCGTCGGCCAAAACATTATTGGCCCAGTAGTGCGGAGCCTCCATATCAAACCCGGGCACGCTCTGTTGCAGGTAGTCGGCCGTGCTCGCCTCGAGCTTCATCAGGTCGCCCAGGCAGGCATCGACGGGCGTGTCCGCCAGGATGATGGCGAGCAACTGCGCATCGACGGCAAGTGCATCGACGCGGACGATCTTGAGCAGCTCATCGCGCATATCGTCGAACAGACGGTTGCGCGTCTGCTCAAACTCCTCGTCGCTCATCTCGCTGAGCTGCGAGCCGGTGATGGCGCGGGTATCGTCCGTGAGAATGCCGAGATCGCGCGCGATGGCAACGGCGGTGTCGATATGGTCGCCGGTGATCATGATCGGGCGGATGCC
>USQE01000126.1 GCA_900556675.1 uncultured Collinsella sp. | reverse complement strand
TAGGGTGGGGTGCAGCGTGCATTTTTGGGAGTTTTCAGCAGCCGTGGGGTGGCGCGCGCAGACGTGGTGTAAGAGTGTCCTGAGGTCCGTCGCTGCAAGCCCCGATGTTACTCCTTCTTGAGGCCGCGCTTCTCGACTATCTCGTCCACTATCTCCCTGGCGCGCCGCCCGAGCGCGCGGCGCCTCCCCTCTGTCGGGGCCGGCCTGTTCGCGGGCTCGGCGAAGCCCTCGGCGGCCGAGGCCTCGGAGAACACGCGCTGCTGGGACCACTGCCCCTCGGTCTCCATGAGGCTCGCGCACGTCAGGCGCAGCATCGACTCCCTCGAGGGGAAGGACTGCACGACCCTGTAGCGGCGCTTGATCTCGCGGTTGGCGCGCTCCTGGACGTTGTTGGTGCGGAGCTTGGCCCAGTGCGCCCTGGGGAAGGCCGTGAACGCCAGCGCGGAGTCCTCGGCCTGCTCGAAGACCTCGCCGGCCCTGGCGGACACCGACGCCACCCAGGGCGCCGCCTCGGCCCACACGCAGCGCGCGAGGTCGGGGTCGTCCTGGTAGACCGCGGCGTGCACGAGGTCCCTGACGGCCGCCTTGGAGTCCTCGGGCCTGCCCGAGCAGGCGCTCTGGAGGTTGCGCTGCAGGTGCGTCACGCAGCGCTGCCAGGCGCAGCCCTGGAACAGGCGCGAGACGGCGGCCACGAGCCCGGCGTGGCTGTCGGAGACCACGAGGCGAACGCCGGCCAGCCCGCGCTCGCGCAGCCCGCCGAGGAATGCCGCCCAGGAGTCCTCGCTCTCGGTGTCGACCACGTCGCAGCCCAGGAAGTGCTTGCGCCCGTCGGCGCCCAGCCCGATCGCGGTCACGACGCCCTGCGAGACGACCGACGAGCCGACCCTGCAGCTCATGTAGGTGGCGTCGAGCCACAGGTAGCAGCACGGCGTGCCCGAAAGGTCGCGGCGGCGGAACTCCGCCACCTCGGCGTCGAGGTCGGAGCAGAGGCTCGAGACCTCCGAGCTCGACAGCGAGGATATGCCCAGCTTGGACGCCACGCGCTCGACCTTGCGGGTGGACACGCCGCACACGTACATCTCCTGCACGATGGCGGCCACCGAGGTGTCGACGCGCGACCATCGCGCGAGCATGCCCTCGGGGTAGTAGGTGCCGTGCCTGAGCTTGGGTATCTCGAGCTCCACGTCGCCCACGGCGGTCTTGAGCGACCTGGGGCGGTAGCCGTTGCGGCTGTTCTCCCTGCCGTCGCTGCGCTCGTTGCGGCTCGCGCCGCACATCTGCTGGGCCTCGGAGTCCATCAGTGCGTTCATCACGCCGCCCAGCACCCTGCACGCGAACTCGCGCGCGTCGCCGCACTCCTGCCAAAGCCTCGCCGCCTCGAGGGCCTCGTCGCGACCGAGGCGCAGTACACTCTCTTCTTGGGGCATCGCCTTTCCTTCCATTCGTCACCTTCATTACTCCAACGACGAATTCTAGGCGGTGTCCCCTCCCTTTCAAGAAAGGGCGGAGGCGGGGCATGCCCCGCCTCTTACACCACATCTCTGTGCGCTACCTCCGGGATGCTGAAAACTCCAGAATTTGCACGCCGCCCCCTGGGGTACCTGCAGGCAAAAAGCAACCGCCCCGCCGAAATATGCAATCGGCGGGGCAGTTTATGCAATAAAGCGGCTGTGACACGTCACAGCTCGCTACAGTTTGAATCCCAGAACAGGCTACTCTGCGCTCTTGAGGGCGCCGACCATGTCGATCTTGTTGAGGGTACGATTGGTGGCGAGGTTGACGATAAACGTAAAGCCAAAGGAAAGCACCACGGCAAGCACGTAGCTCAGCGGCTCGACTTCGACGTCAAAGTACAGCGACGGCATCTGCAAAATGTACGTAAAACTCTCGGCCAGCAAGCCGCCCAGCGGCACGCCCAGCGCAGCGCCAATCGCCGTGAGGATCAACGTCTCCTTGTTGACGTAATGGTGCACCTCGCCGCGACGGAAGCCCAACACCTTAATGGTCGCCAGCTCGCGCTCGCGCTCGGAGATATTCGTGTTGGACAGCGTAAACACCACCACAAACGATAGGCACGCCGCCATGAAGGTCACGAGCACCACGACCGAATTGATAATCGTAAAGTTCGCCTCATAGTTTTCCCAATGCTCGGCCGTACTCGAAATCGTAAGCCAACCGTCACTCTTAAGATTCTTGCTAAACGCAATCTGGTCGGCCGACGAGCCCTTAAGCAGCACAAAGACGCCGTTAAGACGTGCGCTTCGACCGAACGCACGCTCATAGGTGCCCTGCGTCATGTAAAGCGTGTTGCCCAGATAGTTAAGCGAAATGTCGCTGACTTTGACCTTGGCAACATTGAGCGACGAATCCTGGACGTGAGCCGTATCGCCCGGCTGAATCCCCAGCACCAGCTGTGAACTCTTGCTTAGATACACGTCTCCGTCACGCAAAGGCAGCGGTTCATTGGACTCATCCTCCAGACGCACGTAATCGCCCAAGTCACCCGTGCGGTCATCGGGCACCACGATCAGCTGCACGGTCTCGCTCTTGCCGCCAAACGTAAAGGTGACGTTGTCGGTCATAATCGGCAGGGTCGAGGTCACGGTCACGTTGAAATCATTGGCCGCGCTGCGCTCATCCAATGCCGCGCACGTCTGCGAAAAATCGTCGGGATTGGCGACCGCCAGCAGGTCGTAGCGCGTGATATGCCCGTACTGTTTGGGCGAAAGCGCCACCGACGTATCGCGAATGCCCATACCGCAGATCACGAGCGCCGTGCAGCCGGCGATACCGAAGATGGTCATAAAAGCGCGCTTTTTGTAGCGGAACAGGTTACGTGCTGCCACCTTGTTCAAAAAGCCCATGCGGCGCCAGATAAAGCCGATGCGCTCAAGCAAGATGCGAGAGCCGGCGCGTGGGGCCTTGGGACGCATGAGCGAGGCCGGGGTCTCGGCCATCTCGTGGCGGCAGGCGATAATCGTAGCGCCCACCACGCCCACGGCAAACAGCGCCACCGAGACGATTGAGGACACGATGTCGTACGAGAGCAGCATCTGGGGCAGCGAGTACATGTCATCGAACACCGTAAACAGGAACAGCGGCAGGCCCACAAATCCGATGATGTTGCCGAGCACGCCGCCGATCAGACACGCCCACAGCGAGTAATCCACGTATTTGGACAGGATGCGCTCGCGCGAGTAGCCAAGCGCCTTGTACAGGCCAATGAGCGTGCGTTCCTCCTCGACCATGCGCGTGGCGGTGGTAAGGCTGATGAGTACGGCGACGATAAAGAAGATAAACGGGAACACCGTGGCGATGGCCTCGATCGAAGAACTGTCGCTCTCGACGCTCGAGTAGCTTGCGATGTTGCCGCGGTCCTGGATGTACCAGGTGCATTCGCCCAGATCGGAAAGCTCGGCGCGGGCATCGGCAAAATGCTGGTTGGCGGCGGCGCGGCGCTGGTCCAACTCGGCCTGAGCCTGGACGCGCTCCTCGCTGCCCTCGGCCATGCGGTTGATGCTATCCTGCTCAATCCCAAAGAGCATGGCGGCCTGGCGCTCAGCCGCATCCAAGCTTGCCGGCGTGTCAACCGTCAGCTCCTGGACGCGCGCCTTTTCACGCTCCTCGCGGATCTTCTCGATATTGCCCTTGACCTCATTGATCTTTGCCGTGTAGGCATCCGAGTAGGAGTTGAGGCTCTTGGCTCCCTCGACGATCACGTGGACCGCGGAGTAGGACGATGATGTCGCGGCATCCTCGCTCACATAGAACTTATAGTCCGCAGCCGAAGCGGCACGGAAGGCGTTGACTGTCGAGTCGGAGCTCACATCAGTGGGGTCGAGGACCTCGGCCGTAATGGTGTAATCGCCCGCGGCAAACTGATCCTTGGCACTTTGGTTGGACGAGCTCGCGTCATTGGCGGCAAAACTCACCGTATCGCCGAGCTTTTTGCCCGAAGCCTTCAGGAACTTCGAAGTCACCGCGACTTCATCGGCGCTCTCGGGCAAATCGCCGCTCACCAGCACCGGCTGATCGATGTTCTCCTTGGAGAGACTTTGCACGACCACGCGCTCGCGCGTTGTGCCCACGGCGGTGTAGGCGGTCTCGGTGTAGATGCCCTCGACCGTCTCGACGCCGTCGACCTCTTGGATAGCCGCGAGATCGTCGCGCGTAAGGCCATAGGTCGACTGCACGTTAATGTCATAGACATTCTGCTGGTCAAAATAGGCGTCGACCGAATCGCACAAATCCTCGCAGCCCGCCTTAAGGCCGCACATCACGCTCACGCCGAGCGCGGTGATGACCACGATAGATAGGAAGCGCTTAAGACTGCCCCGAATCGTGCGGTAGATGCCTCGGCGAAAAACCGTCGGCACCATATCGTTTGAGCTTTGAGCGGTACGGTAGGTCGCGAACTCCCGATCGCGGCCCGCGTGCTCCGTATCGTGGTTTTGGCTGTTTTGGCAATCTTGGTCCATGGGCGCTACCACTCGATCGTCTCGATGGGCACGGGATTTTGCTGGACCGTCTCGCTCTCCACGCGGCCGCTCTTAAAGCGGATCAGGCGATCGGCCATGGGCGCCAGCGCGGAGTTGTGGGTGATGATAATGACCGTGATGTCCTGCTTGCGGCAGGTGTCCTGTAGCAACTGCAAGATCTGCTTGCCGGTTTTGTAGTCGAGTGCACCCGTGGGCTCGTCGCACAAAAGCAGCTTGGGGTTCTTGGCCAGCGCGCGGGCGATGGACACGCGCTGCTGCTCGCCGCCCGAAA
>USQE01000125.1 GCA_900556675.1 uncultured Collinsella sp. | reverse complement strand
TGCGCGGGAGGGGGCGCTTTTTTGTTCCGCGGTTTTACCAAACCGCGGAACCGGTCGACGCTGCAAACCCGCCAGAGCGGCAATCTGACGTTCAATCGTCGGGCATGGCCAGAAGGCCAATGCCCTCCTCTTTCAAGGCACCCTGCTCGCCCAGACGGGCTCTCGCTGACTTTTGTTCAACCTATAGGGACTGGCTGGCGCGGCCCCGCCTGGGGACATTCGCTGACTTTTATTCGACCTGCGGGATCTTCAAATTGCTAGAGCGTTGCTAAGTAATTCTTTGCGTCTTCTGCGCTCATTGCTGCGACGGGTGCGTGTGAACAGAGTTTGGCATCGTTAGTAACCAGGAGATCTGCCTTTGAGCGCATCGCTGCCGCAATGATTAAATCGTCTTCGTAATCGCTATGGAGATTACGCTGCTTGCTCGCCATCCATATGTCACTCAGGTCGCAGGGTACCGGCGTGGCAAGTTGCGACAACACGTCGAGGCAATCCCATGCAAGTGATGTCGCCGCCACGGCGGCATCTTGGGATAGTGAGCCATGCTCGCGCCGGTACCATGCCTTATGTTCGCTTGAAATCAAATAGAACAGATCTTTGGACGATGTCGCCGCATACAGCAAATCCACCTGCGCCGTGCATGCATCGCGTAAAAACTCAATCGCCACCGAACGACCACGTCGTGAGGGAATGAAGTAATCGAGCCACACGTTGGTGTCAACCAAGATACGCCTTGGAGCCTCACTCATAGAGCCAGCTCATCTCCTCGCCATAGCGATCCGCATAGGCATTCCGTTTGAGCTCTTCGTCGTCCGATGGCTGAGCCCTGACCATATCGATTCCCGACTCACGGCAAGCGGCAGCGAACAGCTTCGACCCCTGATCCATGAGCTCGAGCTTACGTTTGGCGGCCTTTTCGCGCTCGCGCTGTTCCGCCCGGGCACGACTGGGCAGCAGGATATCCTCGAGCGCGCCGGGCCGATCAGCCAGAGATGCCGCAAGTTGCCAGAGCGCACGCACCGCTTGGCTCGGCGTCATACCGGCCCTGGAGAGAGCGGCGTCCCCACTCCTTTTAAGATCGGCATCGAGACGCACGTTGATCTGAGCGGCTGTTGTGGTCATGACCCCTCCTTAATACTTCAAAACTATCATAAAACTCTATGGTAAATACGTAAAGCATGTATAGCATTTATAAGCATTAGCCGTACTCTGTACACAAAAAGCCGCCGAGGCACACTGCACCTCGGCGGCCACGTATCACAGATCTAACTCGGTTTCACCCTTTGCATTTGCCCAGATAAAACCTGCCGAAATCAACATCCCTCTTTGGCAGGTTTTAGAGCTCCACGCTTTCGGCTCCGTTGATATGGAGGTCGCGCTCATAGAAGGCGGTGAGGGCGCGGATGGCGTACATCACGTCGCGCACGCCGCCTGTCTCGTAGCTTGAGTGCATGGCCAGCTGCGGTAGGCCCACGTCCACGGCATGCATGCTCGCCTGCATATTGGACAGATTGCCGAGCGTGGAGCCGCCGGCCATATCGCTCTTGTTGGCAAAGGCCTGCGTGGGCACGTCGGCGTCATCGCAGATGGCCTGGAACACCGCGCGACTAAAGGCATCGGTGCAGTAGTGCTGGTTGGCGGCTTCCTTGATGACGATGCCGCCGTTGAGCGCAACCTGGTTGCGGGCATCGCACTTCTCGGCGTGGTTGGGATGCACGGCATGCGCGTTGTCGCAGCTCACAAGCATCGAGGCGGCAAGTGCGCGATGGTACGACTCGTCGTCAAAGCCCAGCGATCCGTTGATGCGGCGCAGCGCGTCGGCCAAGAACGTCGACATGGCGCCCTGCTTGGTCTCGGAGCCAACCTCCTCGTTATCAAAGCAGCAGAAGACCGAGATGTCATGCGCATTCTCGGCACCCAAAAATGCCTGCAGCGAGGTATAGGCGCAGGCCAGGTCGTCAAGCTTGGGCGTCGAGATAAACTCGTCGGCCCAGCCCCAAATGCGCGCATCCTGACGATTGACCAGGAACAGGTCGCGACCCAGAATCTGCTCGGGCTCAACGTCCAGCTCGTCGGCGATCAGAGCATCAAAGTCGCCCTGTTTAAGCTCGCCGGCGCTGATGAGCGGGCACAGGTCGACGGCGCGGTTGGGCGCAAAGCCCTCGTTAACGCCGCGGTTCATGTGGATGGCAAGGCTCGGAATGATAGCGACCTCGCGCTCGGTAGCAAGCAGGCGGCTCTCGATACGGTCGTCTTCGCGTACCAGCACGCGGCCCGCGAGCGCCAGCGGGCGATCGAACCAAGTGTAGTCGATCATGCCGCCGTAGGCCTCGATGTTCAGACGCAGCGTCTCGCCCGCACCGTCAAGTTCGGGCACGGCCTTGACCTTAAACGTCGGAGAATCGCTGTGCGACGCCGTGAGCTGAAAATGATAGTCACCGGCAACACCGTCCTCGCCCCACGTCGCGGCCAGGTCCTCGCCCACCTTAAAGGCAACAACGCTCGAGGTGTTGCGCTGCGTGTAATAACGCCCGCCCGGCTCGATGTCCCACGCCGCATTCTCGGGCAGGTAGGTAAAGCCCGCCTCGTCGAGCTCGGCCATAATGGTCGCCGCCGTATGGAACATGCTGGGGCATGCCTCGATAAAGTCGATAAGGTCGTTGGCGGCCTCGATATCATCGGCCGTCACATGCGCGCGCTCGGGCGTTTCCTGATCCGTCATGCTCTCCCCTTTCGCTGGGTTGATGGTCCCCTCCAGCATACCCCGCCACGCCAGCGCCGCACTCTTCATTCCGTGCTTAATTCCGCGCCACTCACCAAGTTGAGCCATCATGCCCGCGCTCCTTTTGCGACAATTGCGCTAACAGGACGAGAGGAGCCGTCATGAAGCCACGTAACATTGCCATCACCTGCGGTGTCGCGGGAGTCGCCGTCGGCCTTGCCGCTGCCACCGGTATCGTTTATCACAAGCAAATCAAGTCCGCCGCGTCGCTCAAACGCTTGACCGGCTACGCGGATGGCTATGACCTGTACGCAATCGACATCGCCTACGACTACGATCTCGATCGCATCATCGCCGCTGGCGTGCGCGACGACCAGGCCTACATCGATGCCGTGGTGGCGCAGGTGCTGCCCGGTGTGCCGGCACATGTCCAGGCGCCCCAGTTTGCCTGCAGCGCTTTTGTCGCCGTAGATGCCGAAGGCCGCGTGCGCACCGGTCGCAATTACGACTTTAAGGACGACACCTCGGCGCTGCTGGTGCGCAATCACCCACGCGGCGGCTATGCTTCCATCGGGCTTGCCGCCCTTAACAACCTGGGCGATAACACTCCGCTTGACTCCGTCGCCGGACGCGCCGCGGCGTTGATGGGCCCGTTTGCCCAGCTCGACGGTCTTAACGAATGCGGCGTGTCCATTGCCGTACTCACTCTGGATTCCAAGCCCTGTGACCAGGACACGCAACGTCCCGTCATCAATACCTCGCTCGCCATCCGTCTGGTGCTCGACCGTGCCGCCACCACGCAAGAAGCTGTCGACCTGCTTTCCGCCTACGACATGCACGCCATGGCAGGACGCGATTACCACTTCTTTATCAACGACGCCGCCGGTGACGCGCACGTAGTAGAGTGGGATCCGCGCGATCCGGACCGCGCTTTCAAAGCGACTCCCGTACGCCAGGTTACGAATTTCTACGCCTGCTATGGCGACGAAGTGCTGCCCAACCAAAAGAATGGCGAGCTGGGCCATGGCAAAGAGCGCGCCGTCGCAATCGCCGATGTCCTTGACGCCCATGTCGGAGCCCAGGACGAAACGATTGCCTGGGAAGCCTTGCGCGCTGCAGCGCAAGAGCCCAATCCGGAAGACATCACCAGCAATACGCAATGGTCGGTCGTCTTTGACAATACCGAACCCGCCGCCGCTATTACGCTGCGCCGCCACTGGGGCGACGTCGACGCCTTCGCACTGTAAGGAGCCAGGCCCGTCGGCCTTACGCTCGCCTGACGTTATTTACATTTCCATACGCTTGAGCTAACACGTTTTACCCCGTATCAACAGTGTGCGGGGGTAAACTTATGCGCATGTTATAACTTGCCCGGAAGGATTCATCATGCTTAGGATCGGTCTTCTTACCAGTGGCGGCGACTGCCAGGCACTCAACGCCACCATGCGCGGCATTGTCAAAACGCTTATGACCAACAGCGAAGAGCCTATCGAGATCTATGGTTTTGAGGACGGCTACCAGGGCCTTATCTACAGCAGATTCCGTGTCATGACTCCCGCCGATTTTAGCGGCATCCTCACCCGCGGCGGCACCATCCTGGGCACGAGCCGTACGCCGTTCAAGCGCCTGGACACTCCCGAGGCCGACGGCGTCGAGAAGGTGCCGGCGATGGTCCACACCTATCATAAGCTGCAGCTCGACTGCCTGTTTATGCTGGGCGGCAACGGCTCCACCAAGACCGCCAACCGCCTGCGCGAAGAGGGCCTCAACGTTATCGCCCTGCCCAAGACCATCGATAACGACACCTGGGGCACCGAGTTGACGTTTGGCTTTACGAGCGCCATCGACGTCGCTACCAAGTGCATCGACGACATTCACACCACCGCCTCAAGTCACGGCCGCGTGTTCGTTATCGAGATCATGGGTCACAAGGTTGGCTGGATTCCGCTGTATGCCGGCGTCGCGGGCGGCGCAGATGTCATCTTGATTCCCGAGATTCCCTACGACATGGATAACGGCATCAAGACCATCGAGCATCGCATGGAGACCGGCAGCCGCTTTACTA
>USQE01000124.1 GCA_900556675.1 uncultured Collinsella sp. | reverse complement strand
TGCGTTTAATATAGTGCTCTTTGCGTTGTATGCCGCCTACCTCGTCCGCCGCGAGCGGATCGACCTGGGGGCGATGCTGCGCGCATTCCTGCACAGGTAAAAAGTGAATCGGAGTATGCAGAAACGACTTTTCCCCAGAATCGCAGCCGCGGCTTCGGCCCTCCTGCTCCTCGCCGCCTGCGGCCAGTCCCGTCCGGAAGGCCCGGCCGAGGTGTTGCTGCATACCACGGCGGGCGACATTCGCATCGAACTCGACGGGCGGACGCCCCTTCACCGGGACAACTTCCTGAAACTGACCCGCGAAGGATTTTTCGATTCGGTGCTGTTCCACCGTGTGATCGCCGATTTTATGATCCAGGCGGGCGATCCCGCCTCGCGCCGCGCCCCGGCGGGCACGATGCTGGGCGAGTCCGATGCGGGCTACCTGATTCCCGCCGAGATCGTCTATCCGGCGCTGGCGCATACGCGCGGCGCGCTGGCCGCGGGCAGTTTGGGCGAGGCGGGGTCGTTGATGCTCGTGGGGCAAGTGGTGACCTCTTCCACGCGCTCGGCTGCGACCTCGGCGCGGGGCAGGATAACCGAAACCATGGTGAGGATCATAAACGCCATGACGATCTGCATGGTGTAGGAGATAAACGCCATCATGTTGCCGACCTGCATCACGCCGTCGGACACACCCTGCGCGCCAAACCAGACGATAAGCACGGTGATGCAGTTCATGACGAGCATCATGAGCGGCATCATAAAGCTCATGGCGCGGTTGGTGTAGAGCTGCGTGGTCATCAGGTCGAGCGAAGCCTTGTCAAAACGCTCGAGCTCATGCTCCTCGCGGTTGAACGAGCGGATGGGCATAAGGCCGTCGAGCAGCTCGCGGGCGGTAAGGTTCACGCGGTCAACAAAGCCTTGCATCTTTTTGAACTTGGGCATGGTGAGGCCCATAAGCACGCCGACGACGGCCGAGACCGCGATGATGGCAACGGCGATGGTCCACTCCAGGCCGGTATGATTGGCCAGGACGCGCATGACGGCGACGATGCCCATGACGGGGGCCATCAGACACATGCGGATAAACAGAGTTGCGGCCATCTGGATTTGCTGAATGTCGTTGGTGCAGCGGGTGATGAGCGAGGCCTGGCTAAACTTGCCCACCTCGGCCGGCGAGAAGTGCATAACCTTGTTGAAGGTCTCGCGGCGCAGGTCGCGGGCGATGGAGCAGGCGGTGCGCGAAGCCACGGCACCGGTCAGGATGGTGGCGACGAGCGACACGAGGCACAGTCCAAACATCGTGGTCGCCATGCGGCTCAGGTAGGCGTTCTGCACGTCGGCGGGGTCGATGCCCTGCGCCTTGTACTCGTCCTGTACATAGCTCACGGCGCGCTGGGTGACGATGGAGCCCGACATGGAGCCCATTTTGTCCGCCATTTGGTTGGCACCCTCGACGAGCTTGCTTTGGTCTACCAGACCGCCCTCGACACCCAGGCGCAGGCTCTTCATAGTGATTTTGCCGCCGTCGGCATCAATCTGCTTTTGCATGTTCTGCGCCGCTGCGGCCTTCTGCTGCATCTCGGCGAGCTGCTCGGGCGTCATCGCTGCCATTTGCTCGGGGGTTGGCATGGCCTGGGCAGCGTTGTCGTCTTTCTCGCTAGACGAGCCCATCATGTCGCCCATGGAGCTGGCGTCGATGCCCTGGTTGAGCGAAAGGACGACAGTCTCGGGCAGGCTCATAATGTCGGCAATCTTGCCGCCGTCGGCGCGCTCGTCCTCGGTGCCCTTGTACGTGCGAATCCCGTTTTTGTCTGCCTTGCCAAACGCAGCCTCTACCGTCTTGGCGTCTTTGGCGCTCATAAAGAGTTCGAGGTCGTCGAGCGATTCGGCGCGAATGGTGTCGGGCACGGGCGAGGCGATGCCGCCTTGCTGCACGCCCACGTCGACGATGTCGCTCATATAGGTAGGCAGTGCCAGATCGGCGTTGCAGCTGATTACGATAAGCACGATAGCTGCGAACAGTGCAAGGACATGCTTTTTAAAGAGCTTGAGAATCCTCACTCGGCATCTCTCCTTTCTTGATTGCGGTCGATAATTTCGTTGGCACGTCTTAGAAGGCGCACCATCTCTTGGGTATCTGTTTCGCCGAGCTGCTCGAGGAAAGCCGCAGTGCGGTTCTCGAATTCCCGACGTTTGATTTCTAGATCCTGGAATCCTTTGTCGGTCACCGTGACGTGTACGCGACGACGGTCGGTCTTTGAGTGCTCGCGCTCGACCCAGCCCTTGGCCTCGAGGGCGCGCAGGATATTGGCGATGCGGGCACTCGAGACCCAGGCGCGATCAGCGAGTTCGCTCGGCGTGAGCGAACCGCCGGCGAGTATGAGGGCGCGCATGACGGCCATCTCGCCGCCGAGGGCTTTGTCCGCAAAGCGCGAAATGCGCTGATGCATGCTGCCGAACTCGGTAAGGAGCTGACGCCCAAGCTCACGGAAATCGGTATCTTCCACCGAAAACCCCTAACACTAGAAACTATTTTCGCTGGAAGATGATACCCCCATACGCGGGCCTCATACAGTGGGCAATATTAAGAGCTCATTAAGACTTAAAATCATTCAATTGCTGAAGCGTTTCAAAGAACTATTATGCACGTGGTTAGGCGAGGGGGTGTCACCACCATGACGACTGGGACTCATATAATCGCCACGTGCGATGCTCCAACTTCCCGCAAGGAGACACCTTACATAAAGGGGGATGGAGTCATGGCATTTGACTTCACGGGTAAAACCGCGATCGTTACCGGTGGCACTCAGGGCATTGGCCTCGAGATCGCCAAGGGCATCGTCGCGGGCGGCGGACATGTCGCGCTCATCGCAAGGAACGCTGCTAAGGGCGAGGCCGCTGTGGCCGAGCTTGGCGAGGGCAACAAGTTCTATCAGCTCGATGTCGCCGATGCGCCCAAGGCGCGCGAGACCGTCGAGCAGATTTTTACGGACCTGCCGCAAACCAACATCCTGATCAACTGCGCCGGTGTCATCAGCACCAAGAAGTTTGACGAGATCGACGACACCGAGTGGCGTCGCACCATCGACATCAACCTCAACGGCACCTTTACCATGATGAACGCCGTGTACCCGCACTTTAAGGCGGCCCATGCCGGCACTATCGTCAACGTGAGCTCTGTTGCTGGCAAGATCGGTGGCGGCCTGCTCGGCACCGCTGCCTACGCCAGCTCCAAAGCAGGTGTTAACGGTCTAACCAAGGCAGTCGCCAAGGAAGGCGGCAAGTTTGGCGTTCGCTGCAACGCTGTGTGTCCGTCGCTCACGTTGACCGATATGACCTCGATTCTCTCTGACGAGAACTCCCAGCGCATCATCAACGGTATTCCTCTGGGCCGCGCCGCCCAGGCCAGCGAGCCTGCGCAGATGGTACTGTTCTTCGCTTCCGATCTCGCCAGCTTCGTGAACGGCGAGATCGGTGACTGCGACGGCGGCATCGTCCTGGACGGGTAATACCCCGCGATGATTATTCGGCGACGGCTCCTGCGACTCGGGACCGTCGCCTTCTTTCTGACATAGGCGCGTGCGGCTACGATTCGCATGCATCCAAAGGAGATATATATGAGTGAATCGACTGCGGTGGAGGCGCCGACGGCAAAGGAGCCGTTCTTTAAGATGTCCTCCATCCCGGGTGCCAATATTTTGGTGCCGCTTTTGCTGGGCTGCCTGCTCAACACGCTATTCCCCGACCTGTTCAAAACGCTCGGCAGCTTTACGCTTGGTATGACCCAGCAGGGCGCAGGCCCGCTCGTGGGCGCTTTTTTGCTCATCGTCGGTACGACGATTTCGTTTAAGAGTGCTCCTGCCGCCGCTGCACGCGGCGCCATCATCATCGCCGTCAAGCAGATCGTGGTCGTTGCCGTGTCGCTGCTCATCCTTTATGTGTTCAACGACAACCTGTTTGGCATCTCTGCCATGGTGATGCTGGCGGCTTGCACCGGCGCCAACAACGCTATGTACGCTGGTCTTATGGGCACCATGGGCAATGAGGCCGAGCGTGGCGCCGTCGCCATCACCACGCTGGTTGTCGGCCCTCCGGTCACGATGATCGTGCTCGGCGCTGCCGGTCAGGCTCCGATCGGCTGGTCGCTCGTGGGCGCCATCCTGCCGATCGTCGTCGGCATTATTCTGGGCAACCTCTTCCCGAGCTTTAAGAAGATGATGGCACCGGCACTTTCCGCCGTCATCGTGCTCGTCTTCTTTGCCATGGGCTCGACCATGACCTTTGGCCAGCTCATTAATGGCGGTCTCCCCGGTATTCTGCTCGGCGTGATCTGCTCGGTGGTCTTTGCAATTCCCGTTATCGCGGTCGATAAGCTCACGGGCGGTACGGGTGTCGCAGGTGCGGCCATTTCGAGCTGCGCCGGAGCCAATGTGGCCACGCCTGCTGCCATGGCAAGCGTCAACGAGGCCTTGTACGGCGGTGCGGTGCTCGCGACGGCTACGGCACAGGTTGCTGCCTGCGCAATCGTGACGGCTATTTTGACCCCGCTGGTCACCAGCTGGTGCTACAAGCATTTTGAGGGCCAGGGCAACGGCGATAGCAAGACAACGACCGACAAGGCCGCCGCAGCCGTCTAATGCCAAGCGGCAATCAAAGCTAAAAACTAGCTACGCCAACAGGGCGGCCACGGGGGATCCCGTGGCCGCCCTGCAGTTTCTGTAGGGTCTCTGGGACACTTTATCCTGCTAAAGCTGGCATAACAGCTAGAGCGAACGTCGTACAAAGGCAAGGAAAAATAACATACAAATCGGTGAACGGTAGTTGTTCGCGCTCGCATTTCCTGCGGG
>USQE01000123.1 GCA_900556675.1 uncultured Collinsella sp. | reverse complement strand
CTCGGGGTATCATAGCTAGCATATGCACATGCGAGCGCCGGCTGCATTATGCGGCCGGCGCTTTTACTACGACAACGACGTTTTAAGACGGAAAGGGCGGGGCCATGAAGCTCGCACTTGCACAGATCGATATGCGCCTGGGTGACATCGAGGGCATTTGCGGCCGCATCGAGGACCAGGCTCGCCTGGCTCATGAGCGCGGCGCGCGCGTGCTGTGCGTTCCGGCCCCGCTCTTTATGGGTGCCATGCCGGGCAGCCTGGTAGGCGCTGCCGATTTTGAGCACGATATGCTGACGGGCCTGACGGGCGTTGCCGAGCGCATCCAAGAGCTCGACATGATCTGCATCGTGCCCGCTGCGGTTTCGTTTGAGGGCCAGCCCCTGCTTGACTATATGATGCTCAAAGATGGTCGCGTGGTGCCCGCGCGCGCAAGTATTGCCCTGCAGCGTGGCGAGAACAACGACGCGCGTTGGGCGCCTCCGGTGTTTGACGTGGACGGCGTGCGCATCGCCGTGGTGTTTGACCTGAACCGTGAGCTCGAGATGCTGCCGACCGGCGTCGACCTCATCGCCTATTTTCAGTTCAACGCGTTTGATATGACCGACCGCGAGACGGCCGCCATTGCCGCCGTTCGCAGCGGTGCCTACCGCAAGATCGCGTCCAAGCGCAGCGTATGGTTTGCCTGCATGGCGCCGGTCGGTGCCTATGACGAGTCGGTGTATACCGGCGGGTCGTTTGTGCTCGACGACTGCGGGCGCGTGGTGGCCCAAGCGCCGTGCTTTGAGGAGAGCCTGCTGGTTCAGGAAATTCAGCGCGGCGTAATGCTCGATGCTTTGGAAGACCACGAGCTGCCCGAGTTTCGTTCCGAGGAGTGGTTGTGGCAGGCGCTGGTGCTCGCTGTGCGCGATAACGCCCGTGCCCATGGCACGTCGCGCGCCGTGGTGGCGCTCGAGGGTGATTTGCCGTCGTCTTTGCTTGCGGCGCTTGCCGTCGATGCCTTGGGTCCGCGTAATGTGATTGGCCTGGTGCTGGGGCGCAATCGCATCTTTACGCCGGCGCATGAGGAGGCAGAGGCCACCCGCTGTTCTGCCGTGCGCTCAATCGCCGAGCGCTTGCACATTCGCACCGTCGAGCGCGATGCGCCGGATGCGGCGCGCGTGCTCGACCGCGACGTGTCGGCGGGCGATGCCGAACGCCTGCGATCGCGTGCGCTGGGCCTGATGCTCGAGGATACGGCGCTCGAGCTGGGCGCTATGGCGCTGAGCCCGCTTTCCAAGACCGAGTACGCGCTGGCGGCGCCCGCGCTGTCCGGCGGCTACCAGGGCGACTTTGCGCCCTTTGGCGATGTGTATCTGTCGACGCTCGAGTTTGTGGCACGCGTGCGCAACCGCGCCTCGGCCGTGGTGCCCCAAGAGCTCGTGACGCTCAACGCGGTAGAGGATTGCATGGATCGCGTGCTGGCGCAGGCACTCTCGACGCTCGCCGGCCCGGTTGATATGCTCGATCGCGCGGCGCAGCTGCTGGGCGGGCTTGAGCCGGGCGAGGTCGATGGTGCGCTCGAGTCGCACGTGGACCGCAACCGTCCCTTTGACGACATCCCGATGGCCGCCGCCAAGCCCGAGGCCTGCTCGCTGCTGCTGATGCTTGTGCGCCAGGGTGAGGCTGCTCGTCGCATGCTACCGACGGCGCCGATCGTTTCGGCCCGTTCGTTTGCCGAGCGCGCCTGGCCGTATATGCTTGCGTGGTCCGATCTGGGGCTCAACGGTAAGGAGCGCATGACGGTTGATTCGCTGGCGCGCGCCGAGGTGCGTCGCTTTGCCGACGACGATACGAATGACCGTATGCGCGGCGAGATGATGGGCTTATTGGGCGAGCTGTTGGGTATTTCACCCGAGCAGATGGAAGAGCTGCGCTCCGAGGACGGCCAGCGCCGCCTGCACGAGGGCATGAAGAAGTTTGAGGGCGAGGTCCAGGATGCCATCGAAAAGATGATGGGCGGCCAGAGTGGCCCGCAGGGTGGGCCCCAGGGTGGTCCGATGCCGCATCCGCCGGTGGACCCCCGACAGTTTCCGTTCTTTAGCCAGAACTAGGGCAGACGGAAACATTGCGGGAGGGATTCTCTCGCACACATTGCTTCTGCCGAATCTATCTTGCATTAAGTACCTTGGCCCTGTTGTGTTATTCTAGAACAGACGTTCGTGAATAGTGCGCGGGGCCTTGCTTTGTGCTTGGCAAAAGACGAGGGGAGGTCGGCTTGGTTATCTTGGGTATCGACCCCGGTTTGGCCCATACGGGCTGGGGGATTATCGAGGAGCGGCGTGGCGAGGTTCGTTGCCGTGCCTACGGTTGCATCGAGACCAGCGCGGGCAGCCCGCTCGCGGTGCGCCTGTCTCACATTGCCCGCGACCTCAAGGATATCGTCGAACGCTATCGCCCCGATACCGCTGCTATCGAGAGCATCTACTTTGGCGCTAACGTCCGCTCGGCCATCCCAACGGCGCATGCCCGCGGTGCCGCGCTCGTGGCGCTTTCGGAGTGCGCGCTCGAGATTGGCGAATACACGCCCATGCAGATCAAGCAGGCCGTGGTGGGCACGGGCGCTGCAGATAAGCGGCAGGTTGCCTACATGGTGCGCACGCTCACACAGCTCGATCACGACCCTCATCCAGACCATGCCGCCGATGCCCTGGCTTGCGCCATCTGTCACGTTAACCTCAGCCGCACCCGGGTGCTTACCGGCGGCGAGTTCTATCAACAGAGAGGAACCGGATACTGATGATCTCCCAGCTCCATGGAACGCTTGTCGAGGCCACGATGAGCTCGGCCGTCGTCGATGTATCGGGCGTGGGCTTTGAGCTCGGTATTTCGGGCAGCACTGCCGCCACGCTGCCCACGCCCGGCGGCGAGATTCGCCTCTATACCCGTATGCAGGTGCGTGAGGACGCCATGACGCTCTTTGGCTTTGCCTCCAAGGACGAGCGCACGATGTTCGATCGGCTCGTTTCTGTCTCGGGCGTCGGTCCGCGCCTGGCGCTTGCCGTGCTCTCCACCTATACCGTGGGGCAGCTGTATTCCCTGGTGATGGCCGAGGACGACAAGGGCATGGCCAAGGTGCCCGGTGTGGGCAAAAAGACGGCGCAGCGCCTCATCTTGGAGCTCAAGAGTACCTTTGCCAAGGACAAGGGCTTTGTTCCGGTCGACGTAATTCCCGGTCAGGTTGCGATGCCGGTCCCCGCCGCCGTTCCCTCGGCGATCGATGATGCCCGCGCGGCGCTCCTTTCCATGGGCTTTAGCCCGCAGGAGACCGAGGTTGCCCTGAGCGGGTATGATGGGCAGGACATGCGTGTCGAGGATCTGCTCGGCGCGGCGCTTAAGCGACTCGGAATGGATGCGTGATGTGGGAAGCCGATGACTCTCAGGACCTGTGGGCGACGCCCGGCAGCTCGCCGGCGGCATCCATGGCGCACGGTGAGCGCATGGTGGGTTCGGAACTGACGCCCGAGGATCTCGATGTCGACCGTACCCTGCGTCCCCAGCGCCTAGACGACTACTGCGGTCAGGAGCATATCAAACAGAGCCTGCGCGTGCTGATCGAGGCGGCACAGAGCCGTGGCGAGACGCTCGACCACGTGATCTTCTCGGGCCCTCCGGGTCTGGGCAAGACCACGCTGGCCACGGTTATCGCCAACGAGCTGGGCGCTCAGATCAAGACGACGAGCGGCCCGGCCATCGCGCGTACCGGCGACCTGGCGGCTATCCTTACCAACTTGCAGCCGGGTGACGTGCTGTTTATCGACGAGATCCACCGCCTTAACCGCTCGGTCGAGGAAGTCCTGTATCCCGCTATGGAGGACTTTGCGCTCGATATCGTGATCGGCAAGGGTCCGGCTGCGCGCTCGATTCGCCTGGATATCCCTAAGTTTACGCTGGTGGCGGCCACGACCCGTTCGGGCATGCTCACGGGCCCGCTGCGCGATCGCTTTGGCATCTCGTATCGCCTGGACTACTACACGGTCGAGGAGCTCGCCCAGATCGTGACGCGCTCGGCGACCATCCTGGGCGTGACGATCGACCATCCGAGCGCGCTCGAGATCGGCTCGCGCTCGCGCGGTACGCCGCGCCTCGCAAACCGTCTGCTCAAGCGTGTGCGCGACTATGCACAGGTACGCGGTAACGGGCCTATTGAGCTTGATATCTGCCGTCAGGCGCTCGAGTTCTTCGAGATTGATGAGCTTGGTCTGGACTGGATGGACATTCGCATCTTGGAGACGCTTGCCAAGACGTTCTCCGGTCGTGCCGTGGGCCTGACGACCCTTGCCAGCGCGGTGGGCGAGGACCCGGGTACGCTCGAGGATGTCTATGAGCCCTATCTGCTGCAGTGCGGCTTGATGATTCGCACGCCCCAGGGCCGCCAGGCAACGCTTCGCACCTTTGAGCACTTGGGCATCGAGCCAGCCGTTTAGAGACGGGTTTGTTTTGGCTGGTCTGTAGGCTATCGCTGAGCATTGGATAAACATATCGCCATTCATCGGTTACGGGTGTTTTACTATTGCGCGCCCGTGCTATGCTGAATTGGTCTTTTTCTCATCCAGTAACGAAAGGACCGTCCATGCCTACTGACATCGAAATCGCACGTTCCGTCACGCCGCCGCCCATTACCGAGGTGGCTAAGAACGCCGGCGTCGACGTAAATCACCTGATTCCGTACGGCTTCGACAAGGCTAAGGTCGACTATTCACTGCTCAACGAGCCGACCAATCATCAGGCCAAGCTCGTCCTCGTGACCGCCATCAACCCCACGCCCGCTGGCGAGGGCAAGACCACCACGACCATCGGTCTGGCCGATGGCCTGCGTCGTCGCGG
>USQE01000122.1 GCA_900556675.1 uncultured Collinsella sp. | reverse complement strand
CTGAGACTTGGCCTCCTTAAAGAGGTCGCGCACGCGGCTGGCGCCGACGCCGACGAACATCTCGACAAAGTCAGAGCCCGAGATGCTAAAGAACGGCACGCCCGCCTCGCCGGCAACGGCCTTGGCCAACAGCGTCTTACCGGTACCCGGAGGGCCAACCAGCAAAACGCCGCGCGGAATCTTGGCGCCCAGCTTGCGATAGCGGTCTGGATCGCTCAGGAAGTCGCGAATCTCCTCGAGCTCCTCGACGGCCTCGTCCACGCCGGCAACATCCTCGAACTTGACCTTGGGGCGCGTGGCCTCGTTGGTCTTGGCATTAGTCTTGCCAAACTGCATGTTCCTATTATTGGCGCCCATCATCTGGCGCATAAAGTAGAACATGATGGCGATCAGGGCAATCGTCGGCAGCACGCTCATTGCCAAGTCGCCCCAGAAATCGGGGTCGTTGGTGTTGACGATATACTTGGTGTCGGGGTGCTCTGCCATAAGCTCGGCAAGCGAATCGGAGCCGACATAGGTCGAGGAGAAGCTCTTGAGCTCGCTCGTATCGCCCTTGTCCTTTTTCGTCTTCCAGTAATGACCCGCCACGCTTCCGTCTTGAACCGTATAGGTCAAATCTTCGACGCGATCCTGCTTGATGGCGCTGACCATCTCGCTCGTCGCGAGCTTAACGGTATTGCTGGAGCTGGCAAAGCCGGAGCCCATATTAAAGAAGGCATAGCCCAGAAGCGCGCAAGCCAAAAGAAAATACAGCCAGCCCGTACGCGTGGGCTTCTTGCCTCCGGGCATCCCCGGGATCTTAGGCTCCCGGGGAGTCTGGGAATTGTTATCGTTACGGTCGTCGGGCATCTTACGAATAAACCTCCGGTTTCAAAATGCCCAGATACGGAAGGTTACGATAGCGCTCGGCATAATCGAGGCCGTAGCCCACCACAAAGGCATCGGGGCAATGGGTTCCAACATACTTGGGCGTGATGGCCGAGGTACGGTTCTCAACGTCCTTCCACAGGAAGGCAGCGACCTCCAGCGAGGCAGGCTTGCGGCTCTCGAGGTTCTTCATCAGGTACTTGAGGGTCAGGCCCGAGTCCAGAATGTCCTCGACGATCAGCACGTCGCGACCACGGATGTCGATATCCAGGTCCTTAATGATACGCACGATGCCCGAAGACTTCACACCGTCGCCATAGCTCGAAACAGCCATGAAATCGATGTTGGTCGGCAGCTCAATCTTGCGCATCAGGTCGCCCATAAAGACAACAGCGCCGCGCAGAACCGCGATCAGCACCAGATCCTTGCCCGCGTAGTCGCGCGTAATCTCCTCGCCCAGGCGAGAAACGATACCGTCGATATCCTCCTGCGTAAACAGAACCTTCTCGATATCCGGATGTTGAGAAGCCATGACAACCCTTTCTTGTGCTTAATCGCCCACACACCGCCGTATGGACGCGAACTACACATTCTAGCAGCGCACGGGGTATATTTTCCAGCCCGCGCACCATCAGCGCGGGAATACCGTCAACGCCGCACAGAACAGCTGGTGCGAGGGGCTAATCTGCATCAACTACGCGAAGCAGATAGGCCACACGCGTCGCCGCCGTGCACTTAAAGCGGTCGTCCGCGCGAACTCCGACGACCCACACCACGGCACCTCCCGGCGCCGTCCTCACCATAGGCACGCCGGCGCGCTCGGAAACGGGAATGCGAGCCTCGCCTAGCAAGTCGGATACCTTCTTGCTTCGGCCACTCATCCCTAACGGGCACATCACGTCTCCCGGTGCGGGGCCGTCCACCCACAGGCGCGCCAATCGCGCCTCGGCAGGGATCTCGCCACGCGAGCCCGCCAGGATCCGCCCACTATCGCTGTCGGCAAAACCCAGGGCAGCCGCGTCTACCAAAGCCGTCACTTCCCCGGCAGCCGCAAGCTCACGGGCGCGGCGCACGATATCGCATCCCGGCTCAACGGCCATCGGCTCTGCAACCAGCATGCGTCCCCCGCCCAACGGCAAACGACCAGGCACGGTAACCCAGTCCGCGACCAGGCCCTCACGAGCTGCCGGCGCCTTAAACGCCAGCATGCCAAATTCGACGCGTGCGTCAATCCCCGCCGGAAGCGTGACCGAGCCGGCGCCCTCGGCAACGCAGGAAAGAACTCGCTCCACATGCCGCATCTCTGGACGAGCGTCCGGATCGATGCGCTTAATCGCCAGCCGCACGATGCGCCGCGCGATTACCACCTCGGCCGCAGCAAGGCGCCTGGCATCGAGCACCAGCGCGCCCGCCGCCTCTTTGCGCAAACAGCTTCGAAACGCCTGTGCCGACAGCTGGGATAGAAACGCATCTTCGTCACCAAGGATCTCACAGGCGGCGCCAATCGTCTTGCACACGCTCGCATTACGCTGTGCCACCACCGGCATCACCCGATGGCGCACGTAGTTTCGCAAATACGAGACATCCTCGTTGCTCTCGTCTTCACGCCATGGCTGACCATGTACCTGCAGATAGCCCACAAGCTCGCCATGAGTTAAGTCAAGCAAGGGACGCACCACGATATTCCTTCGGCGGGGAATGCTCGAAAGCCCAGCTGGACCTGACCCCTTAATGGCGTTCATCAAAAATGTTTCCGCGCGATCCGAAGATGTGTGGGCAGTGCAGATGCGCGCCGCCGTTCTCGGCGCCCCCGTCTTGGCACATAGTTCGCGAACATACCTTCGCGCCGCTGCATAACGCACCTCGCGCGCAGCCGCCTCGATATTGCCCGACTCCCCATCAAAATAAGCGTGCTCAACGCACAGCGGCAAACCATATTGTGCGCAGAGCTCGCGCACAAAGGCCTCGTCTCCGTCGGACGCCTCGCCTCGCAGATGATGGTTTACATGAAGAACATGTAGGCGCTCGCGAGCAATGGGGGCAACGCCGCGTCCATCTTGGATATCCAGCTTTGATGTGCACGCCATAAGAAGCAGTGCCGTCGAGTCCGCACCGCCTGATACCATGAGCACCACAGGAGCAGCCTGCTGCCTCATCCGGGTCTCATCAACCGTCCCAGGCGCGGCATGGTGTCCGTAATGCTGTGATACCGTTGGCATTCGCTTCCTCCTCTATTCGTCCGCACCCATTGTATCCTTTGGAATCTTATGTCTCGTCTGCACCTTCATATCCTCGGCAGCGGCTCAAAAGGCAACTGCGCACTCATCGAGGGCCCGCAGGGGCTCATTATGGTCGATGACGGACTGTCTCGTCGCGAAACGCTCAAACGCATGGCGGAGCTCGGCCTTACGGCAGACGACGTGTCCGCCCTTGTTGTCACCCATGAGCACAGCGACCACATCAAGGGGCTTGAGGTATGGTGCAAGCATTGGAATGGCCCGGTCTTTTCCAGCAGAGGCACACTCGCATCAAAAGAAAGCCTCGCACATCTGCCTGTTGAGGAATTCGATCCAGGCGACACCCTCTCAATTGCCGGAGTCCACATTCAGACGTATTCGACATCCCACGACGTCATCAATCCCGTCGGCTACCGGTTTGACGCTCAGGATGATTCGATTGGCTTTGCCACCGACACCGGCGAGTTGTCAAAGCATGCCATCGACACACTCAAGGACTGTCGCATTCTCGCACTCGAAAGCAACCACGATGTAGCCATGCTACGTCAAGGAGATTATCCTCGCTTTCTTCAGGAACGTATCCTGTCTGCAAAAGGGCATCTCTCCAACGATCAGGCCGCCGATGCCGCACGCGCGCTGGTAACAGATCGCACCGAGCAGCTTATCGCGATGCACATTAGCCAAGACAACAATCGCCCAAGCCTGGCCGTCAAAAGTTACGCAAGCTCCCTCGGCGCAGCACTCGACAACGAGCTTGGCAGCACCGCCACCCGCGTTGAGGGGCTGCGTAAACTCACGATACGTCCCGCCGGGCAATATCGGCCCATGACCATACAGTAAACAGCAAAGGGGGCCGGGAATCACTTCCCAGCCCCCTTAACGTAGGCACCGATTTTAAAAGCCGATAGCCTTAGTCGATGGAAATCTTCGTAACGTTCTTCTTCTCGACAATCTTAGGAACCGTAACGGTAAGGATGCCGTCAGCGTACTTTGCAGAAAGGCCCTCGCTCGAAGCATCCTTCAGGTACACACCGCGCGTCGCGCTGTACGAGCTAAACTCCTTCTGCAGGAAGTTCTTGCCCTCGTTCTCATCGCTCTCCTCGACATTCACACTAATGGAAAGACGACCCTCATTGAGCTCAACATCGATGTCATCCTTGGCGACGCCGGTCAGATAAGCCTTGACCTCATAGCCATCGCCCTTATCCTCAACGTCAACGGGGAACGCCTTAGAGGCAATCGAGCTGTTCGCTAGGTCGCTCATATCATCAAAGAGATCAAACAACGAGCTAGCAGAAGGACGGACACCAAAAACCGAACGATAAGGAACCATGCTTGCCATGACTACCACTCCTTTAAGGGACTGCCGAGCCATCTTCTAGGTGGCAGGGACTTCTTTTGACGCTCTAATATATGCCCATCCATTTCTTATATATACATTTTAATATAAAGTTTTTTAAGTCTCTTTCTATAAGCATATCTAAGTCTGATTGACTAAGGTTTTAACGAGGCTAAGGTTCTTTGAACCGTGCCTTAAATACCATATACGCGGCCCGTCAAAACGAAGCGAAGGGCTTACAATGGGCGCATACACGTTGTTAATGACAACCTAAGGGCATCATGGACGATCAGACCTCCGACAATTCGTTTGAGTCGCTGCAGAACGATAGTTCTGCCTATTCACAGCCTATACGCTACCATCGTCCCCATATTTCCCAAGAGCCCATTAACGATGCAGAGCCAGAGTATATAACTCGCAATCGATATCAAACCCTTGAAGAAT
>USQE01000121.1 GCA_900556675.1 uncultured Collinsella sp. | reverse complement strand
CAAAGTTCGAAAGGAAAATAATGCAGAACAGCAGGGCGAGGACGCTGTTGGCGAAGACTGTCTTGATGCTAGTCGCGAAGGTTGCACGGGAAGATGTGTTGGGGTCGGAGCTTTGGCTGGCCTTATCCGATGTGATGTCGCCGATCGCGGGTTTGCCTTCGTGTGTGGCGGCCTGACCTGCACTTTGCCTAAAGTCCCAGCCGGCAATGAGCGCCAATGCGGTAAAGAGCATCATGAGCACAAACACCGCGCGCGACGACGCAGCCGCCGCGACAAAGCCGCCCAATGTGGGGCCAACGATGATACTCACGTTTGAAAACATGGCTATGGCGGAGTTGATGTCTTTGAGCTCGAGAGGATCATCGGTGAGGTAGGCTGGATAGGACGTAGCGATGGGCTGGGCGAATCCCATCACAAAGCCCAGGAGCACCGCGCCGAGCAGGACGATGCCGGTCGCGCTGCCAAAAACGAGGATCGCCGCGCCGGTTGCCAGCGTGCCCACGATGCTCAGCAAGAAATGACGGCGCGGGCCCCAGGCGTCGAGCGCAGCGCCACCCGCAAAGGATCCCAAGATCACGAATACGTTCATAAAAAGGACGGCCAGCGATGTCGCCACGACCGAGGCATCGTCTGCATAGGTGAGTGTTCCGATAACGCCGATAAAGTAGCTGGTCTGAAAACCGGTGTAGATGAGAAAGCGCATCGCCACCAGGCGCTTGGCCTGCATGGACAGCGATGATTGAGGCTTTGAGAAAAGATGGGTGAGCATGGAGGCTCCTTGTTTCATACGAATGTGGACGGCGGGCATTCGCCACCGTCTGCCAAATCAATCTATCCGCATGAAACATTAAGGACGCATCAAGCCCCTTCCCTCCGTTTTCGCCCGTCATGAACTACTTGGTAGATTGTAAGGCATGCCCCACACATCTACCAAAGCAAAAACCACCACAAAGGTGCCTGGCCCCTTTGTGGTGGAAATGACGTTTGCCCAGATAAAACCTGCCAAAATAAACCTGTCCCTTTTTGGCAGGTTTTAGGCCAGATGATCTTGGATGAGATCGCAGATGGCTCGGGCGTCGTTGATGTTAATAGCTCGGGTCGCAAAGCCGGCGTCGAAGGCCTGACGCGCCAGGGCCTCGTTGCAGGCAAGGGCCAGCGTGTGGCCATCGACCAGGTCGAGCGAGCTCTTGCCGCGCAAACGGTCGACACCCGATCGCGCGACGACGATGTTGTCGAAGCCCTCGGTCTTGTAGCCCTCGATGATCACCACGTCGACATCGTTGTAGCGCGACAGCAGCTCACGCGCGGGCATCTCGTCCTCCTCGCGCGTGTCGGCGTACTCCGCCCAGCGCGTGGCGCAGATGAGCCCCACGTGCTTAGATCCGGCCTGGTGATGGCGCCACGTATCCTTAGCGGGCACGTCGATATCAAAGCCGTGGTGCCCGTGATGCTTGAGTGAACCCACGCGCAGGCCGCGGCGGGTGAGCTCGGCAATGACCTTCTCGACGAGTGTGGTCTTGCCCGAGTTTTGGTAGCCGATAAACGCGATCGTGGGGACGGCCGGTGTCGGAGCTGCGGACGCGACGGCGACGGGTGCGCTTGCGGGCGCGGCACCGTCAGCGGCCACGGGCTCAACGGCAGCGGCCTGACGCTCTGCACGATCCCACACGCCCGAGCGGCCGCCCTCCTTGTGCAGCAGGCGCACGTCAACGATCTCCATGCCGCGATCGACGGCCTTGCACATGTCATAGATGGTCAGGCACGCGGCGCTCGCGCCGGTCAACGCCTCCATCTCGATACCTGTCTTGCCCGTCACGCCGGCCGTAACCAGCACGTGAAAGCCAACCTGCCCGTCCGCGCGCGCCGGCGCCCAGCCCTCGGGCACGTCCTCGACCGGCGTCCCCGCCGGAGCGATGGGCGCAATATCGCACTTGCTCCTGGTAATGAGCAACGGATGGCACATGGGAATGATGTCGCTCGTGCGCTTGATGGCCATGATGCCCGCCACGCGCGCGCAGGCAAGCACGTCGCCCTTCTTGGCGCGGTCCTGCAGCACCATGGTCTGCGTCTCGGGGTGCATGAGGATGGTGCCCTCGGCGATGGCAATGCGATGGGTCTCGGCCTTGTCGGACACGTCGACCATGCGCACCTCGCCCTTGGCGTCCACGTGCGTCAGCTCGTCGCGACGGGCGTCGCGGGCGGGCTCGGTGGCAGCGCTGGCAGTCGGCCGTGCGGACGCGTCGGCGTTGCCAGCATTCGCCGCAGCCGTGACTTTGTGGGCAGACATCGCGGCCCTGCGAGCGGCCTTGGTGGCATCGGCGTACCTGCTCTTGGCCATATGATCATCCTCCGATTTGGGACATAAATCGTTGCGTGCCCTCAATTATCGCGTGTTCCTGCGGTTTGTGGGCGACGGCATCGCGCCAAATCGAAAGTACCTGCATATCATCACCACGGCGCAGGGCGTCGCGCACCGAATACTCGGCATCGCTGAACAGGCACGGACGCACGTTGCCATCGGCCGTCAGGCGTAGACGGTTGCAATTCGCACAAAAATGATTGGACATGGCGCTGATAAAGCCAACCGTTCCCGCCGCGCCCGGAAAGTGCCAGTAGCGCGCAGGGCCCGCGCCGGCAGGAGCGTCGTTGATGTCGAGCGGCTCGAGCTCGCCCAGACCCGCCGCGGCGACCCCGGCATTGATGCGCGCCCGCAGCTCGTCGCTCGGCACGGTATCGCTCGCATCCCACAGCTCGGGATTGAGCGCGGGAGCATGCGGATCCACAGCGCAATGCGAACTCGTGTGCTCGTCGCCGATGGGCATATATTCGATAAAGCGCAGGTGAATGGGGCGATCGAGCATGAGCCGCGCAAGGGCCGCCACATCCTGGTTGAGCCGGCGCACAACAACGCAGTTGACCTTAACGGGCTCAAAGCCCCAAGCCAGCGCCGCGTCGATGCCAGCCATGGTCTGCTCGAGTCGACCCAGGCGCGTGATCTTTCCAAACAGCGTAGGGTCGAGCGTGTCGAGCGAAATGTTGACGCGGTTAAGCCCGGCATCTTTGAGCTGCGGCGCCAACTTGGGAAGCAGGGCGCCGTTGGTGGTGAGCGAGATGTCCTCGATCTGCGGAATCGCGCGAATGTCACGAATGAGCGGGATGATACGGCGGCTGACCAGCGGCTCGCCACCCGTCAGGCGCACGCGGCGAATGCCCTCCCCCGCCACCAATCGCACAAAGTGGGCGATTTCCTCGACACTGAGCAGCTCGTCGTGTGCACGGGGCGCCACGCCATCGGCCGGCATGCAATAGATGCAGCGGAAATTGCACTTGTCGGTCACGGCAATGCGCAGGTAGTTGATATCGCGGCCAAAGCCGTCATGTTGCACGTGCCCGTCCACGCAGCCCTCCCCTCGCGCGGCGTTTTATTCTTCGGAAAACATAATACCCCACGAGAGAATCACGCCGACACCCGTACGACAGGACAGGTCGCTTCGAGCAAAACGGACTTTCCAAGCCCATCCTCAGCACAGACCATCACAACATCCGATGCTTTTCCCGATTTTGGCAAAAAACGTCGAATGTTGTGATGGTTTGCCTGCCGCAGCGCCCCGTAGAAGGACCAAAGCACCCCTAAAGGCCACCGTCCCAGTGTCGAATCACGAACTCTCGCAGGTCATTCTGCCGCTTTTGGAACGCTTCGCTCCGGTCGCACTTGAGGCCCATTGCGAGCGCGATGGCGTTCATCGCCCGGTGCAATTGCAGTTGATGGGCAAACTGAGTCCCGGTGAGGACGATCATCCTAAAGCCCAGCGCGCTCAGCACGGCCATACGCTCCGCATCCGACGCGCTGCGCTGTTTATCAAGATGGTCCGAGCCGTTGTATTCAATCCCCGTACCGCTCGCAGGTGCATATACGTCGATCTCGAAATACCCGGCCTTTGCAAGATACTTGAACTCGCCGGGAACATCGACCCGATGGTTGAGCTCGATCTTGGCGTATCCCAGCCCGCCCTGAGAACGCTTTGCTACGACCATGATTGCGGTGGCCGTCTCCATGGGCGACCGCGCGTCATCGTGCACGCGCTTGAGCACGGCGGCCGCGCGTACAGCCCCCTGACGAGATCGGTTCTCATTGCAATAGGCAATCAAGTCGGCAACGGTATACCTCTGCCCCATCTCGATATAATCGCCTGTCGACAGATGATTCAAATGGTATCGGGCGCAGATTTCGTAGCCATATTCCAGCTGCTCGGGCTCGCTCATCCACGAACCCGCTTGAACAAAGCACATGGCCTCGTCAACCACTAGAAGGCCCTCTGCCACCTCGATAAGATGGCCTGGAGGTACCGGCGCCCCAAACACGTGGCACCTAAATCCAGCCGGCGTCGAACGCTCAAAATCGAAGTTGACGAGCGTGTCGATATGATCGAGTTCTTCTCGTGGAATACCGAGCGAAACCAGATAGTCGGTAACGATCCCAACTGCCGTTGAAGCCCTCAGCCCCTTGGTATCGAGCCCCAATTTGGGCAGGTCCGCAGTCGGCTCCGCCTCGTTAGCAAGCGAGTCCTCATCGTATAGGCTGCTTGCTCGCGAGAGCGGCCTTCAGGGCGAGGATCTTGGGGGCGTTCTCGTTGCCCTCCTTGACAACCAGCACGTTGACATAGGCGGAAGCGGCGCCCTCGATGGCCAGAGAATCCTTCACGGGGTTCAGGCCGGCGTTGATGGCGTAGTTGCTGTTGATCACGGCGTAGTCCACGTCGGGCAGCAGGTTGGGCAGCTGGGCGGCCTCAGCCTCCACGATCTCCACATTGTACGGATTCTCCACGATGTCGTTCTTGGTGGCGGTGATGCCCACGCCGTCCTTCAGCTTGATGATGCCGTTCTCCTGCA
>USQE01000120.1 GCA_900556675.1 uncultured Collinsella sp. | reverse complement strand
GGCGGTACTTACTGCCGCACCGCTGCCCTTGCGCCGTCGGGCACTGACGGCGTTTTTAGAGCAAAACCGGTTTGGCGTGGATGCCCTCCACTTGGCCCAGTTGGACGAGTTGCTTGCGTCCGGCGGACGGTTGCAGCTGCCCGGCGGATTTGCCCATGTACAGCGTGGGGTGCTGACTCTAGAAGCGGCAGGTGCGCCACCGGCGGCAGCAATTGCTTATGAACAAATCGTGGTATCTGTTGCGGAATTTTTAACGATTCGTGAATTATCGCAAATTAAAATTGATTTTTATTGCGACTATGATAAAATAACAGGCAGTGTTCGCTTTCGGCAGCGGCAGGCAGGGGATCGCATTTCTCCCGCCGGTCGCGGGTGCAGCAAATCGCTGAAGAAGCTCTATTGCGAATACCGCGTGCCCCACAGTCGGCGCGCTCTGCCCCTGGTGGCGGAGGACGATTTGGGGATCATCGCCGTGGCAGGCTGCTGCTGCGATCAGCGCGTCGGGGTGGACGCCACCACCCGGAGCGTGCTTTATGTAGTTTCCCATACGGAGGACTGATAGATGAATAATATGGCAAAAAATTGGAAGTCCATTCTGTTTTATATCCTGATCCCGGTGCTTTTGATCAGTATGGTATTTGTCTTCTAACCAATCCGGCACAGAGGTGCAATACTCCCAAGTGGTGCAGATGTTTGAAGAGAACCAAGTAAAGGACTTTTCCCTGGATCTGTCCAGCGGCGCACTGACCTACAAGACCTTTAAGGACCCGGAGAAGGAGCAGCGCTACACCGTGCCCAATGTGTCACTCTTTTTGGATGATGTGAAGGATAATGTAGACGCGTATAACGCCAAGCAGACCAATAATAAGAACCGCATTACGTATAACTACAAAAAGGGTGCTTCCGGCAACTGGTTCACCAGTATGTTGCCGTCGCTTATTATGCTCATTGCTATTGTGGGTCTTGGGTTCTATGCGTTCCGGCGGATGAACAACGCCATGATGAACGACACCAACAAGACGCTGGGCTTTGGCAAGATCCGCGCCAAGACCTTGGTGGAGGACGAAAAGCGCAAGACCACATTTCAGGATGTGGCCGGTTGTGATGAGGAAAAGGGCGAGCTGGAGGAGATCGTGGAGTTCTTAAAGAACCCGGACAGCTTTACCGCACTGGGCGCCCGTATTCCCCGAGGCGTGCTACTGGTGGGCCCTCCCGGTACCGGTAAAACTTTGCTGGCCCGTGCTGTGGCCGGTGAGGCCGGTGCACCGTTTTTGTCCATTTCCGGCTCTGACTTTGTAGAGATGTATGTGGGTGTAGGTGCTTCTCGTGTGCGTGACCTGTTTGAGCAGGCCAAGAAGAAGGCACCGGCCATTGTATTTATTGATGAGATTGATGCTGTGGGCCGTCACAGAGGTGCCGGCACCGGCGGCGGTAATGATGAGCGGGAGCAGACCTTGAACCAGTTGCTGGTAGAGATGGACGGCTTTGGCACCAACAGCGGTATTATCGTGATGGCTGCCACCAACCGGCCGGATGTACTGGATCCGGCGCTGCTGCGCCCCGGTCGTTTTGACCGCCAGGTCACGGTCGACCGTCCGGACGTAAAGGGCCGCGAGCAGATCTTGCGCGTGCATGCCGAGAATAAGCCGATGGACGAGGACGTTAAGTTTGAGAAACTCGCCCAGATGACCGTTGGCTTTACCGGTGCCGATCTGGCAAACCTGCTCAACGAGTCTGCGCTGCTGGCCGCTCGCCGTCATCGTTCTGTCATCTCGATGGACGAGGTCGAGGAGTCGATGGAGCGCGTGATTGCCGGACCGCAACGCAAGGGTCGTGTGATGACCGAAGCCGAGCGCACCACGATTGCCTACCATGAGAGCGGCCATGCCCTGGTGGGTCACATCTTGGAGCACTCCGATCCGGTCCACAAGATTTCGATTGTCAGCCGCGGTCAGGCTCTGGGCTACACGCTGCAGCTTCCGCAGGAGGATCATTTCCTCAAGACCAAGAACGAGATGCTTGACGAGCTTGCCGTGTTCTTGGGTGGCCGCGTTGCCGAGGAGCTCATGTGTGACGACATCACGTCGGGCGCGAGCAACGACCTGGAGCGTGCGACCAAGATGGCGCGCGAGATGGTTACGCGTCTGGGCATGAGCGAGGAGCTGGGCACGCAAGTGTTTGGCGAGGCACAACATCAGGTGTTCCTTGGTCGTGATTACGCCGATCACCAGGATTACTCCGAGGAGACGGCTCGCCGCATCGACATCGAGGTCCAGCGCATTATGCGTGAGGCCCATCGTCGCGCGGTCGAGATTCTGGATGCCCGCCGCGATCAGCTCGATCTGATGGCCAAGGTGCTGCTTGAGCGCGAGACCGTCGAAGGCGACGCCGTGAATGCCCTGCTCGACAACGAGTGGGATGCCTACCTTGAGCGCGAGGGCGATATCCTGGCGGCCAAGGAGGAACGCAACGCCAAGGCGGCCGGCATGCCGACCAAAAAGCGCATGCCTCGTATGAGCGAGGAAGAGCTGGCGGCTGATGCCGCGGCATTTGCGCAGGCGGCCATGCAGGAGGATGCCGAAGCCGCATCCGATGATGCCGGCGATGACTGTGCCGTCAATGCCGGTGCCGACACCGACGACGACAAATAGCCCTTGTAACAAAAGCCTCCGCGGGGAAACCTGCGGAGGCTTTTTCTATTGAGCGATATGGAGGCTGCCCGGCGCTTACTGGTGAAGCCGATAAATTTTGGGCCACATTGCTGCGGCACTTTGCTCGGCTAAAGCGTACAATAGCGCCTATGCGAAAGGGGAACAGATGATCAACGAAACTATGTATGCTCGTGGTGCGGAAAGCTCCATCATCCGCGAGATCTTTAGCTATGGTCTTGAGCGCAAGGCGCAGATCGGTGCGGAGAACGTATTCGATTTTTCGTTGGGCAACCCGAGTGTTCCGGCGCCCGCTGCCGTGGCGGAGTCCATTAAGAAGGCCTTAGAGCTGCCGAGTGACCAGCTGCACGGCTACACCCCCGCACCGGGCCTGCCGCAATGTCGAGCAGCCGTCGCCGAATCGCTCAACCGCCGCTTTGGCACGAGCTATGAGGGCAAGGACGTCTTTATGACGGTTGGCGCCGCGGCATCGCTCACCTGCACGCTCAACGCCGTTACGAACCCGGGCGACGAGGTTATTGTTATCGCCCCGTACTTTCCGGAGTATCGCGTGTGGATTGAGAAGGCCGGCTGCACGTGTGTTGAGGCACTCGCCGATGAAGACACGTTCCAGCTGAGCGTGGACAACGTGCTCAAGGCAATCAGCGATAAGACGGCGGCTGTCATTATCGATTCGCCGAATAACCCCACGGGTGCCGTGTACACGCGCGACACGCTGACGCGACTGGCCAATGTTCTGCGCGAGGCCAACGCTCAGCGAGATTCCGAGAATCCGATTATGCTCATCTCGGATGAGCCGTACCGCGAGATCGTGTACGGTGCCGAGGTGCCTTGGGTGCCCTCGATCTACGAGAACACCGTGGTGTGCTACTCGTATTCTAAGTCGCTGTCGCTGCCGGGTGAGCGCGTTGGCTGGATCTTGGTTCCCAACACCAATCCGCAGGCTGCGCGTCTGATGCCGGCTGTTGCGGGTGCTGCCCGTACGCTGGGTTTTGTATGTGCGCCGGCGCTCTTCCAGCGCGTGATTATCGATTGCATCGATGAGCCGAGCGATATCGAGGCCTATGCTCGCAACCGCTCGGCGCTCACCGAAGCCTTGGCGGACTACGGCTATACCTATGTTGAGCCGGACGGTGCTTTCTACCTGTGGGTGAAGGCACTCGAGCCCGATGCGAATGCGTTTTGCGAGCGTGCAAAGAAGTATGAGTTGCTTGCGGTTCCCTCGGACAGCTTTGGTATGCCGGGCTGGTTCCGCCTGGGCTATTGCGTGAGTTACGAAACGATCATCAATTCGCTACCCGCTTGGAAACAGTTGGCGGACGAGTATCGTTAAAAGTAAAGCGCTCTGCCTACAATGTTTTACGTGAAACGGGGTTTGGTGTTAAGCCGGACCCCGTTGTCATGGACGTTGTGTCGTTGGGATGGAGTGGTTTTACGACTATCGAAGGCTATGCGTACAATGAATATAAGCGACGGCCATGCCAGATAAGGAGACCCGATGCCCTACCTGCTTTCTTGTGACATTCATACCCATACGATGTTCTCTGCGCATGCATATTCGACCATTGAGGAGAATGTGTACTGGGCGGCAGAGCGTGGTCTGCAGGTGCTCGGTTCCGCCGATCATTTAAGCTCTATGGTTACGCCTTGCCCCAATGACCTGCGCAGTTTCCAGTTCTTTATTAACCAGGATATCTGGCCGCGCATTTGGAGCGGCGTGCTGGTGCTTCGCGGCGCCGAGGCCGATATCGTTTCGCTGGACGGAAGCTTGTTTGGCGAGGACATTCCCGTTTCGCTCAATATTGCCGGCGATTTGTACAGTCATCAGCATTCGCTGTTCGATTTGGTGACGCGCAATTTGGATTATTTGGTGGCAAGCGTGCATAATCCGCAGCTCGCTGAAGGCGCGACGCTGGCCCAGACGACCGAGATGTACATCAATGCCCTGGAGCACCCCAAGGTGTTCATGTTGGGCCACACGGGCCGCGCCGGTGTTCCCTTTGATATCGATGAGGTGCTGTTGGCGGCCAAGGCCAAGCACAAGATCATCGAGATCAACAACCACAGTCTTGAGCATGGCACGGATGCCGAGCATTGGAACGTATGCCGCAAGATTGCCGAGCGCTGCGCCGAACTGGGCGTGGGGATTGGCGTCTCGACTGATGCACATATTGGCATGGCGATTGGCAAGCTCGACCAGGCGCGTAAGATGCTCGACGAGAT
>USQE01000119.1 GCA_900556675.1 uncultured Collinsella sp. | reverse complement strand
GCATCACCCTTGGATTTGCCCAGGTCGGTTCTGAGAGCGAGTGGCGCACCGCCAACACCGACAACATCAAGGCTGCCGCGGAGGCCGCCGGCGTGACCCTCCAGTTCTCCGACGCACAGCAGAAGCAGGAGAACCAGATCAAGGCCATCCGCTCCTTCATCGCATCTGACGTGGATGTGATCTCCTTCTGCCCCATCGTGGAGACCGGCTGGGATACGGTCCTGCAGGAGGCCAAGGACGCCGGGATCCCGGTGGTCCTGGTGGACCGCGGCGTGACTGCGGACCCCTCTCTGTATGTGACCCACATCTTTGCCGACGCCCTGAAGGAGGGTGCTAATGCCTTCAATTGGGTTGACGAGTATATGACTGCTGAGGGCAAGACTCCCCGTGCCGGCGGCGATCAGTTCCAGGTCATCGCCGGCCCGTGCTCCGTCGAGGGCGAGAACCTCATCCGCATCGCCCGCCGCGTGAAGGCCGCCGGTGCCACGATGCTGCGCGGCGGTGCCTACAAGCCCCGCACTTCCCCGTACGCCTACCAGGGCATGGGCCCCGCCGGTCTGGACCTGCTGTGCGAGGCGTCTGCCGAGCTCGACATGCCGATCGTCACCGAGATCATGGACCCGCGCGACGTGCAGGTCTTCCTGGACAAGAAGATCGACGTCATGCAGATCGGCGCCCGCAACGCCCAGAACTTCCCTCTGCTCAAAGAGGTCGGCAAGACCAAGACTCCGATCTTGCTTAAGCGCGGCATGTCCGGCACGATCGATGAGCTGCTCATGGCCGCCGAGTACATCATGAGCGAGGGCAACGACAACGTCATCCTGTGCGAGCGCGGCATCCGCACCTTCGAGACCCGCACCCGCAACACCTTCGACCTCAATGCCGTGCCGGTGCTGCACCACCTGTCGCACCTGCCCGTCGTCGCCGACCCCAGCCACGCCACCGGCTACACCCGCTACGTTGAGCCCATGGCGCTCGCCGCGACCGCCTGCGGTGCCAACGGCCTAGAGATCGAGGTCCACGACGAGCCCAGCCGCGCATGGTCCGACGGCGCTCAGGCCCTCACCCCCGATCAGTTCGACGACACCATGCGCCGTATCCGCGCCATCCGCGAGGTCGTCTGCCAAGAGACCATGGAGTAGCCCATGGGTACGGTGAGAAACGCACGCGTTAACCAGGGCGGCCCCAAATGCGCCGGCATTGTAGGCCTGGGCCTCATCGGCGGCAGCTTTGCCCGCGGCTATGCACAGGCGGGCGTCCGTGTGCTGGCCTGGGACCCCGACGATGACGTCATGACGGCCGCCAGCATGGGCACCGTCGCCGGCGAGCTCAACGACGAGACGCTCGGCGAGTGCGACATCATCGTGCTGGCCTGTTACCCCGAGGCCTGCATCGAATGGCTCGAGGCGCACGCCCAGGCACTCGCTGACGCCACCGATACCGAGGCCATCATGGGGCCCGTGGTGATTGACACCGTGGGCGTGAAGGGCATCGTGTGCGAGCGTGCCTTCGAACTCGCCCGCGAGTACGGGTTTTACTTTGTGGGCGCGCACCCCATGGCGGGCACCCAGTACTCGGGCTACGCTCACTCCCGTGCCGACCTGTTCCAGGGCGCGCCACTCGTGCTCGTGCCGCCTGCAGTGGACGATGCGCTCAAACTGGAGCTTTTAGGCCAGGTGCGCGAAATGGTGCGCCCCTTAGGGTTTGGCAAGTTCAGCGTGACCACCGCCGCCGAGCACGACCGCGTGATCGCCTTTACGAGCCAGCTCGCGCACGTCGTCTCTAACGCCTACGTTAAAAGCCCGACTGCCCAGGTTCACCACGGTTTTTCGGCCGGTAGCTACCGCGACCTTACCCGCGTGGCGCACCTCAACCCCCAGATGTGGTCGGAGCTCATGATCGACGACGCCGACGCACTTGCCTTCGAAATCGACCACCTGATCGAGTCGCTTGGCGCCTACAGCCGTGCGCTCAAGGACCGCGACCAGCGTTATCTTGAGAATCTCCTTGCCGAGGGCGACCGCATCAAGCGCGCGCTCGACGACGAGGCCACCCACTAGACCACCTATCACGCCAGGTCGAAAGGACCAAAGCTTATGGCGATTACCATCGATATCGACACCGCACGCCCCTACCAGGTGCACGTCGGCACGTTTTTGCTGGAGCAGGCGGGCCCGCTCGTCCGCGCCACCGCCGGCGGATCGCGCGCCGTCATTGTGACAGACACCAACGTGGGTCCGCTCTACCAGATGCCCGTTAAGCAGAGCCTGGAGGCTGCGGGCTATGCGGTGAGCGTCTGCACCTTCGAGGCCGGCGAGGCCCACAAGCGCGCCGAGACCTACATTGCCATCCTGGAGTTTGTGGCCGAGCACGAGCTTTCCCGCTCCGACGTGATCGTGGCACTCGGCGGCGGCGTCGTGGGCGACGTGGCTGGCTTTGTGGCCGCCACCTACATGCGCGGCTGCAAGTTTGTGCAGATCCCCACGAGCCTGCTCGCCATGGTCGATTCGTCGGTGGGCGGCAAGACTGCCATCGACCTAGCTGCCGGCAAAAACCTGGCCGGCGCCTTTTGGCAGCCGAGTGTTGTTATTGCCGACGTGGGGTGTCTCGCCACCCTCACGCCCGAGCAGTTTGCCGACGGCTGCGGAGAGGTCGTCAAACACGCCGTGATCGCCGACCCCGAGCTTTTCACCGAGTTGGAGAAGACCCCGCTCACGCTGGAGCTCCTCAACCGGGACGTGGCCCGCGTGGCGCTCATCATCGCCCGCAATATCGACATTAAACGCGCCGTGGTTGTCGCCGATGAGCGCGAGACCAACCAGCGCAAGCTGCTCAACTTTGGACACAGCGCTGGACACGCTGTCGAGGCCTGCGAGCACTTTGAACTCGGCCACGGCAACTGCGTGTCGATCGGCATGGGCATCATCACGCGCGCCGCAGCGCTTCATGGCATCTGCGACGCCGAGCTGCCCGGCCGCATCGAGGAGCTCTGCGCACGCCACGGCCTCAAGACCCGCTGCGAGCTTTCGGCCGACGCCGTCTTTGCCGAGGCGCTGCACGACAAAAAACGCGCCGGTGACACCATCGACCTGGTAATTCCGCACGACATTGGCCGCTGCAGCATCGACCGCACGCCGCTTTCCACCTTCCATGATTTAATTGCCGAGGGCCTCGGCCAGAAGGGAGACGCTTCCGCATGCTAGCCCGCATCACTCCGTCCCCACTCAAGGGCACCGTCCCCGCCATCGCGTCCAAGTCGATGGCGCACCGCCTGATCATCTGCGCCGCCCTTGCCAACGGAGAGACGCATGTGACCTGCAACACCACCTGCGCCGATATCGAGGCCACGGTGCGCTGCCTCACGGCGCTCGGCGCCCGCATCGAGACCGTCGAGGATGGCTTCCAAGTCCATCCCACTATGAAGAGTATTGAGTTCGGCCTGCTCAAAGCACTTGCCGGCGGCACGCTCGACTGCGGCGAGAGCGGCTCCACCCTCCGCTTTATGCTACCCGTGGCCTGCGCGCTGGGGGCAGAGGCAACCTTTGTGGGCCAGGGCCGTCTGGGCGCCCGCCCGCTCTCCCCGCTCTCCGACGAGATCATCGCCGCCGGCTGCGACCTGCAGGACCTGGGCGGCTTTCCGCTCAAGACGAGCGGCCGCATGCGCCCGGGCACATTTATCCTGCCGGGCAATGTGAGCTCGCAGTATATCTCGGGCCTGCTGCTGGCGGCCCCGCTGCTGGCCCAGCCCTCCTGTGTGCAGGTGACCGGCCTTATCGAGAGCCGTCCCTACATCAACCTGACGATCCAGGCCATGAAGGCCTTCGGCGTCGAGGTCAACGTCGAGCGCATCCCCGCCAAGAATGGCAAGCCCGAGGTCACGAACTTCCGCGTAAGCAGCGGCTCGTACCGCACGCCTGGCAACGTGGCTGTCGAGTGCGACTGGTCCAACGCCGCCTTTTGGCTGTGTGCCGGCGCCATCGGCTCCGACCCCATCACTGTCGAGGGTGTGTCACTTAGCTCGGCCCAGGGTGATCGCAACGTGCTTGCCGCGCTCTCGCGCTTTGGCGCCCGCATCGTGCGCTCCACCAACGCCGCCACCGTGCAGTCCGACAAGCTCGCCGGCTTTGAGATGAGCGCGCACGACATCCCCGACCTGGTGCCCGTTATCTCGGCCGTAGCATCGCTGGCGCAGGGCCGCACGTTCATCCGCGATTGTGCCCGCCTACGCATCAAAGAATCCGACCGTCTTGCCACTACCACCCGCGAGCTCACCGCGCTGGGCGCACAGGTGCGCATTGCCGGCGACGACCTCATCATCAAGGGCGTCGACGCCTTTACCGGCGGCGAGGTCGATTCGCACAACGACCACCGCATCGCCATGATGGCTGCCATCGCTGCAAGCCGTGCCACCGGCGAGGTCGTGATCCACGGCGCCGAGGCCGTCAACAAGTCCTATCCCGATTTCTTTGACCACTACCGCCTGCTGGGCGGCAAGGTCGCGCTCGAGGAGGAGTAGCATGTCCTCGACCTTTGGCAACGTATTGCACTTAAGCATTTTCGGCCAGTCGCACTCCCCTGCTATCGGCTGCTCGCTCGACGGCATTCCGGCAGGTATCGCCGTTGACCAGGAGGCGTTGCAGGCCTTTTTGGACCGTCGCGCCCCCGGTTGCGACGAGACCGCGACCAAACGCCGCGAGGCCGACGCCGCGCACATCATTGCCGGCGTGGTCGATGGGCACACCACCGGCGCGCCCATCGCTGCGATCATTGAGAACACCAACACGCGCTCCAAGGACTACTCCGAGCTGCGCCGCAAGCCACGTCCGGGCCATGCGGACTACCCCGCGCGCGTGAAGTACCACAACATGCACGATGTCGCCGGCGGCGGACATTTCTCCGGCCGCTTAACGGCCCCCTTATGCATCGCCGGCGGCATTGCGCTGCAGGCG
>USQE01000118.1 GCA_900556675.1 uncultured Collinsella sp. | reverse complement strand
CCCTCCCGTCGTTGTTCCCGATACCGAAGACCACCAGCTCGACGTTGCCTCCTTTGAGCGCAGCATCAACCGCATGATCGATGCCGGCGTCGATGGCCTGTTCTTCCTGGGCTCCTCGGGCGAGGTCGTCTTCTCCACCGACGAGCGCCGTCGCCAGATTGTCGCAGAGGCCGTCCGTATCGTCGACCACCGCGTTCCCGTTCTGGTCGGCATCATCGACACCGAGACCGAGCGCATGATCGAGCACGGCAAGGTCGCTCAGGAGCTGGGCGCCGATGCGCTCGTCGCCACCTGCCCGTTCTATGCCCTGCAGGGCATGACCGAGGTCGAGGAGCACTTCCGCATCCTTCACGAGGAACTCGACCTGCCCATCTTCGCCTACGACATCCCCGTGTGCGTCCACACCAAGCTCCCCTGGAAGCTCCTTGCTAAGCTCGGCGCCGAGGGCGTCCTGGCTGGCGTCAAGGATTCCTCGTGCGATGACATCTCGTTCCGCTACCTCATTCAGGAGAACGAGAAGAACGGCCATCCGATGAGCATCCTTACCGGCCATGAGGTCGTCGTCGACGGTGCCTATCTCGGTGGCGCCGACGGTTCCGTTCCGGGCCTCGCCAACGTTGAGCCCGAGGGCTACGTTCGTCAGTGGAAGGCCGCTCAGGCTGGTGACTGGGCTACCGTCAAGGCCGAGCAGGATCGCCTCAATGAGATTTCGCACATCTGGGATGTCACCTCGGGCGTCCAGGGCTATGCCGGTGGCGTCGGCGCCTTCAAGACCGCTATGAACCTCATGGGCATCTTCGACAGCCCGACCATGCCGCGCCCGGTGAAGGCCATGACCGGTGAGAACGTCGAGGCGATTCGCAAGGTCCTCCAGGACAACGGTCTCCTTTAAAGCTTTCCCAGGCACCCGACCTCGCCGTTCAACCGTGCGGCCATGACCCATTAGGTCAATGGCCGCACGGTTTCTCGGCGATCTCGGGCACCTGGAAAACCTTTACCGCGCTGTGACGGCTAGCCTGACGGCGCATTTCCTGTAGTTGTTTTTGTCTCCGAAGGAGAACGACATGGAGAACAAGTACGTCTGCTCTGTCGATATCGGCGGAACTAAGATCGCGACTGCCATCATGGAGTACCCGGCTGACGGCGGTGTGCCCCATCCCGTTTTTGAGGCTGAGGTTCCCACCGAGGCCCAGGAGGGTGGCGAAGCGGTCTTCCAGCGCATCGAGGCGTCTATCAAGGCAGCTCTTGAGGCAAATCCCGATGTCGAGGTCCTCGGAGTTGGCATCGGCGCTGCCGGTGTCGTCGACCCCAAGACGGGCGCCATCGCGTATGCCAATGAGATTATGCCCGGCTGGTCCGGCGTTCAGTTGGGGCCGCGTCTGCGCGAGGACCTCGGCCTTCCCGTTGCCGTTGTAGGCGACGTGCAGGCTCATGCTCTGGGCGAGGCCCACTGGGGCGTCGGCAAGGGCAAGTTCTCCGTCTTGTGTTTGGGCATCGGTACGGGCATCGGCGGCGCATATGTCGAGAACGGCCGCGTGATGCAGGGCTTCCATGGTGCTGCCGGCCATATGGGCCACATCGAGTGCTCGGCTGCCGCCGGCATTCCCTGCGCCTGCGGGCGTTCCGGCCATCTGGAGTCGGTTGCTTCCGGAACATCAATCGGGCGCATGTACGATGAGCGTTTTGGCCGCGTCGACCCCAGCCGTCCTTCGGTCGGCCGTGACGTGAACGACCTGTGCCGCGCAGGCGACGCAAAGGCGACCGAGGTCATTCATGACGCCGGCTTTGCGCTGGGCGCCAGCCTGGGCTCGCTTGCTAACATCCTGGACCCTGAGGTCATCGTGCTTTCGGGCGGCGTGATTCACCAAGGTCCCGATTGGCGTTCACAGACGTGGAAGGACTCGGTGCACGAGGGCTATGCCAGCCAGGCGCTCGACCCGCTTCAGGACACGCCGATTCTCATCGGCTCTCTGGAGGGCGACGCGCCGCTCATCGGTGCCGCCGAACACCTTCTTGCATCGTTGAAGTAAACATAACTACCAAGTGCGCCTTCTGAGGTGCCGCAGATTGACGTGAAAGAGGAGCGAAGCGTACTTCGGTACGCGAGCGACGGTTTGAACGTCAAGGTGCGGTGTCTCAGAAGGCTGTTTTGAGAAAGGTTGAGTCGAACATGACCGTTGATCCTTTGATCCAGTCCCTGAAGGGCAAGCTCGTCGTGAGCGTTCAGGCGTATATGGGCGAGCCGCTTCGTACGCCCGAGACCATGGCTCAAATGTCTCGCGCTTGCGAGCTTGGCGGCGCCGCCGCCATTCGCTGCCAGGGCCTTGCCGACATTGCCGCCATTAAGGGTCGCTGTGAGGTTCCCGTCATCGGTCTGTGGAAGGACGGGCACGAGGGCGTTTACATCACGCCGACGCTGCGTCACGCTCGTGCCTGCGTTGCTGCGGGTGCCGATATCGTGGCGATCGACGCCACCGATCGTCCGCGTCCCGATGGCAAGTCGGTCGAGGATACCTTCCGCCCGCTGCACGAGGAGGGTGTGCTCCTGATGGCGGATTGTGCCACCATCGAGGACATTCGCCGTGCGGTTGATATGGGCTTCGACCTGGTATCCACCACACTCTCTCACGGTGTCGCCGCCATCGACTGCACCATGGCCGATGGCCCCGACCTGCCGCTCCTGCGTCAGGCGACCGAGGAATTTCCCGGCCTTCCCATCATTTGCGAGGGTCGCGTGCATACGCCCGAGGAGGCTCGCGCTGCAATCGACGCCGGCGCGTGGGGCGTTGTCGTCGGCACCGCTATCACGCACCCCACGAGTATTACAAGTTGGTTCAAGGCTGCGCTTGAGGCGTAAGACGGGCCTTGTATCCGCTTGGGGCGGTATACTCAATAAAGGCAATTGATCGCGCGGGATCCGCTGGCCGGGTCCCGCGCTTATTTTAGGAGGCACACATGCAAAAGGGAGATGCCATGGATGCGGCGGAGCGCTCGGAGCGTATCCCCGATATCGTTATCATCACCGGAATGTCCGGCTCGGGCCGAACGCAAGCCATGCATGTGTTTGAGGACATGGGCTATTTTTGTATCGACAACCTGCCCCCACGCCTGATTGCCCAGCTTGCTGAGCTCGTTGGCATCAATACGGGCGTGGGCAGGCACCTTGCCGTTACCTGCGACCTGCGTAGCCAGGGCTTGTTCGATGAACTGCTCGATGCTGTTGCCGCACTGGAAGAGCGCGAGATGAGCTGCGACATTGTGTTTCTCGAGGCGTCTGACGAGGTGCTGATTCGCCGGTATAGCGAAAACCGTCGTCGCCATCCCATTGCAAAGCCGGGGGAGACCACGGCCGACGCTATTCAGCGTGAACGTCTGCAGCTGCAGGGCGTTCGCGATCGAGCCGATATGATTATCGACACGAGCCGCTTGCGCACTTCTGCCTTGCGCAACAAGCTGCGCATGGCTTTTTCCGAGCTGTCCGACCAGCAGCTTATGGATGTCCACGTGTTCTCGTTTGGCTTTAAGCATGGCATGCCCATCGAGGCGGATATCATGATCGATGTTCGCTTCTTGCCCAATCCTTTCTACGATCCCGAGATGCGCACCATGACCGGTCTCGATAAGAAGGTCTCCGATTTTGTCTTGGACCACCCCAAGACCCAGGAGTTCTGGAAGGCCTGGACCCAGCTGCTCGATACGGTCATGCCGGGTTATATCGCAGAGGGCAAGCCGCAGCTTTCCATTGCTATCGGCTGCACAGGCGGACAGCACCGTAGCGTCGCCATTGCCGAGGCCACGGCCCGCTACCTGGAGGGTGCTCAGTATCATGTGAGCATCTCCCACCGTGACCTGTCGCGTGCCAACACGAAGGCATAGGTTTACATGTCGTTTACCGCTGAGGTGCGTGACGAGCTTGCGCGCTGCGAACCAGAATGCGAATACTGCGATTTGTCGACGCTTGCTGCGCTAACGCGTGTGAGCGGCACGCTTTCGCTGGCGGGCTCGGGACGGTACCGCTTGACGGTCGCGACCGAGACGGGTGCTGTGGCGCGCACGATGATTGCGCTGACGCATCGTATCCTTAAGCTCAAGACCGAATTCACGGTTCGTAAGTCGGTCCTGCACAAGGTACGAAACTATCTCATCACCTTGCCCGATCAGCCCGATTTGGATAAGGCTCTGGTGCTGCTGGGCATTCTCGACCGTAGGGGAGGGCTCGTCGCGGGTGTGCCGCGCCACATCGTCGCCCGTCCTTGCTGCAGGCTCGCCTATATTCGCGGTGCGCTGATTGCCGGAGGCTTTGTTGCCGACCCGCGTGGCGATTTTCATTTGGAGATCGCGGTTCAGGGCGAGGAGTATGCAAAGGGACTTTGCGACCTTCTGGAGCAGATTGGAGTTCACGCCCGCGTCAATGCGCGTCGCGGCTCGTATGCCGTGTACATCAAGAGTGCCGAGGAGATTAAACGTCTGTTACAGCTGATTGGCGCCAAGCGCAGCGTTGCCGAGATTGAAGAGGCCCGCGCGGTTAAGCTGGTGAAGAACGACGTGAATCGTCGCGTGAACGCAGAGCTTGCCAACCAGACCAGAAGTGCCGGTGCCGCCCAACATCAGCTTGCGCTCATCGATGAGCTTGATCGGCGCGGTTTGCGCGAAACGCTGCCGGACGCTCTGGCAGTTTTTTGTGACTTACGCGAGCGTTACCCCGATCTCTCACTGCGAGATTTGGGGGAAATGGCCGACCCTCCTTTGTCGAAGTCGGCCTTGTATCACCGTGTTTTGCGCCTTGAAAAGCTCATTGAAGCAAGCGGGTAGTTTAACGCAATAGCTTTTATGGTGGTTTAACTGCTGTTTTATACGTTAAAGCGTTTTAACGCAAATTTGATTTTCAATTTCGAGCATTCTCGTGAAATTCAAGCCAAAAAAAAGGAATATTAGGCGAGTGGTTAGTTT
>USQE01000117.1 GCA_900556675.1 uncultured Collinsella sp. | reverse complement strand
ACTTGCCGCCCAGCTCATCGACGACCTAGCCTGGCTGGGACTCGAGTGGGATGAAGGCCCCTACTACCAGCACGATCGCCTGGATCTGTACGAGGACGCCCTGCACCAGCTGCAGGACGCCGGCCTCACCTACCCCTGTTTTTGCACGCGCGCCGAACTCCACGCCGCGAGCGCGCCGCATGCCAGCGACGGCACGCCCATCTACCGAGGCGCCTGCCGAGGCCTTGCGGCCGAAGAGGTCGCCCGCCGCAGTGCTCTGCGCGCCCCGGCCACGCGTCTGCGCGTGCCCGCCGTCGACGACCTCGCAGCCGATGTGGTCGAATTCGTAGACCGCACGTACGGGGCCCAATGCGAGGCACTCGCCACCGAGTGCGGCGACTTTTTGGTACGCCGCAGCGACGGCGTTTTTGCCTATCAGCTAGCCGTGGTGGTCGATGACGCCGCCATGGGCGTCACCGAGGTCGTGCGCGGATGCGATCTGCTGGGCTCCACGCCCCGCCAAATCTATCTGCAGCATCTGCTGGGACTTCCCACGCCGCACTACGCGCACATTCCGCTGCTCATGTCGCCGGACGGCCGCCGCCTTTCCAAGCGCGACCGCGATCTGGACCTGGGCGAACTACGCGCCCGCTTTGGCACGCCCGAGGCACTGATGGGATGGCTCGCCGGGCAAACGGGCATCGCACCGGACATCACGCCGCGTACCGCCGAGCAGTTGGTCGAGCACTTTAGCTGGGATGTCATCCGCGCGCATCGGGAGAACATCACCATGACGGCCGAGTAGCCAGCCACCCCACCCTACACAACGTCCCAGGGCTAGAGTTCGTCGCCCAAGCGAACGATGCAGTCGTAGAGCACGGTGTGGCGTTCGGCCGGGTTGGCATCCCGATGGAAATGCCCGTAGTACCAGCGTTTGTAATCCAAGTGGTCTTCCAGCTCATCGAAAAATGCCGTAAGCCGATCAACGGCGGGGTAATTCCAGCCGGGTACCGGATAAAGCGTGGGCGAAAGCATGCGCGTAGAGCAGGTGTGGGTGATCACGTAGTCGACCTTCCAGTCCATGCTGTCGAGCTTTGTCCACGCCTCCTCAAAGTTGCGCTCATCCGGCAGCTCCTGCGGCCACCAACTGGAATAGGGAATGCGGTATTCCTTGTCCACGCTCGTGGCGCCGCCCATGGTAAAAATCGTTGAGCCGTCGAGCTCAAAAACCTCGCCGCGCGTCAGGCGCCGTATGGGAGAGGAGTCCGACAGGCGCTGCGTCAGCCCGCCGTGCCACAACTCCATGGGGCGCTCTGCCCAGTGATCGAAACGCTCGTGGTTGCCGTCGACAAACAGTACGGTATAGGGACGCGATTCCAGCCAGGCGATATCAGCGCACTCCTCGGCAGAGAAATCCCACGGAAAGCCAAAGTCGCCCGCGACGATTAGATAGTCGTCGCTCGTCAGACTATCCCCAAGCTCCCAATCGCGCAGCTTTTGCATGTCGAGGCCGCCGTGAATATCGCCCGTCACATAGACCGTCATCGGATCACCACTCCCCTGTAAGTCGCTAGCCACATTCTGCACGATCACTAAGCCAACCGTTCCAGCCCTTCCATCCCTTAGGGCTTACCCCTCGTTCTTCCATCCAAACGGGTCGAGTACCCAAAAAACCAGATCGAGCACGCCACCGGTCATCATGGCGCCGGCAAGGGCCATGCAAACGTGCAGAGAGCTGGCGCTTCGAAGCATGTCGAACGGCCCCAGAACAGCCAGCAGCGCGACCGCTGCGCCGGCAAGGCACAGCACGAGGCACGGCCCCGCGTCCTTGACGCATTTCTTTGCGAGATGTTTGGTGTTGTCACTCATCGATATCGAACTCCTTAGAGGACCGTCGTTCAGATGCATGCCGCCGCGGCAGAGCAGGGCGGCAGGGAAAGTGTCACATGTCGTGCGGACATCAATGGAGAAACCGCCTGCACGACCAACCCTTGACGCCGCTTTGCTACCGGCACCCCATCCCCCGCTATTGAGGTCTAATACTTTTCCGCGAAGTGAACGGCTGTTTTTGGACCCCTGAAACATCCGCACCTTTCGGCGGCAAAATCGCAGGATTTCGGCATTAAAACCGCAGGAAACGGTACCTCTAAAGTGTCGATGTTTCGGGGGTCCGATTTCACTCGTTCACTTCACGGAAAAGTATTAAACCTCGCTGTCGGCCGCCCCAAAGACCTGTCCTTCCCTTCCCCACGCCACGCAAAACCGGCCTTCCCCTTGCCTGCGCGCCCCGCGTCACGCGCTTCGCCACCCAAAAACTCATCCAACATTAATCTTGGCTCAAGAATCGCTTAATCTATAACCTGCACTATAGAGTTCGACCAAGGGCGGGGCGGCGCCGCGCAACGCAGGCCGCCGAACGCATCGCTCGCGCCCAGGCAGATCGCCCGGCGTCGCGCCCATCGAACGAAAGGACAGGTCATGGACGACCTCGAAAAAGTTGAAACCATCCGCACCAAGTGCAACGTGAGCTACACCGATGCCAAGGCAGCGCTCGACGCCGCCGGCGGCAACGTCCTTGATGCCATCATTTGGCTCGAGTCGCAGGGCAAGACCCAGACCACATCGGCGCATGCCGCCACCGAGTCCGCGCCGGTCGATGAGCCCTCTGCCGAGATGGTCGCCGCACAGGCCGCCTACGAGAAGTCGAGCGAAAAGACCGACTTCTCCAAGAAGATGGACAGCGTGTGGGAGTACCTCAAAAAGCTCTTCCGTCTGAGCCTGGACACCAAGTTTATCGCCACGCGCCGCGATGCGATCATCCTCAACATCCCCATCCTGATCCCCATCGTCGCGCTGTTTGCCTGGGGCGCCACGATATGGCTGATGCTGCTTGGCCTGTTCTTTGGTATGCGCTACCGCATCGATAGCGACGGCGACGTGCCCGGCAGCATCAACAACCTGATGGATCACGCCGCCGATGCCGCGGACGGCATCAAGCAAAATCTGAACGACGACAAGTAATCGCAGACGGGGGCACGCATGGCACGGATCCTGATCGTAGAGGACGAAGAGAAAATCGCCCGCTTTGTGACACTCGAGCTGGAGCACGAGGGCTACCAGGTGGAGCACGCCGCCGACGGCCGCACCGCCGTTGACCTGGCGCTGGAACGCGACTACGATCTGATTCTGCTCGATGTACTGTTGCCGCAGCTCAACGGCATGGAGGTGCTGCGGCGCGTCCGCAAGCACAAGGATGTGCCGGTGATCATGGTCACCGCGCGCGATGCCGTGATGGACAAGGTGGCCGGGCTCGACGCCGGTGCTGACGATTACCTGACCAAGCCATTTGCGATCGAGGAGCTGTTCGCACGGATCCGCGTGGCGCTGAAGCGCTCGGAGGCCGTGCGGACGGCTTCGGGCGTTGGCGGCGTTGGAGCCAGGGCGGGTATAGCGGGCGGCGCAGTCGGGAACGCCGCTGCGATACCCCCGACTGGCGACTCGGCCAAGACCTCTGCCGTGCCCTCCCCCGCCACGCTCGCCGTGGGCTCGGTCGCACTCGATCCCGACCGCCGCGAAGTCACGGTCGGCGGCTCGCCCATCGTGCTGACTGCCCGCGAGTTCGACGTTCTCGCCCTGCTTATGGCGCATGCCGAAACCGTGCTCACGCGCGAGCGCATCGCGCACGAGGCGCTGGGCTACGAATACGTGGGCGACACCAACAACGTCGACGTACACATCGCGCACTTGCGCGCCAAAATCGAGGACGCCGGCGGCGCTCGCATCATCCAGACCGTGCGCGGGGTGGGCTATGTCTGCCGCGCGTAACGCCGAGACCAAGCGCGTCACATCCATCGCCCGTGCCATCAACTGGAGCTATATGTGGCGCCGCCTGATGAGCTACGTCTGGCTCGATCTGCTGCTGGTAGTGATTGCAGCGGCGATTCTCGTCTATGGCTACAACCAGGCGTTGCCCGACGACGCGTTTACCGCAGGATGGATCCCCGGCGCCGCCGTTCGCGGCATGTCGCTGACGCCTGCACGTGGCTGGGACCTGGCAACACTCGCCTATACCGTCGAGCTTGCGCGCACCACCAAGACCTTCCCCCTCGCGCAGGACCTCGTCACGCTATGGCCTCTCTACCTTGTCGTTGTAGGTTGGCAGGTCATCAGCGTGCTCAACATGCTCGGCGGCGCCCGACGCGTACGCCGCACCATGGCACCGCTCAACGACCTGGCCCTGCGCGTGGACGAGCTCGGCCGTATGCAGCTCTCCGGCGGCAAGATGGAAACGCTGGAGCAGGCCATCGAGCGAGCAAGCGTCGATTCGCCGAGCGTCACCACTGGCGACGCCGATCTGGCGAGTATCGAGGTCGCGCTCAACCGCCTGCTGCGCCAGATGCAAGAGGCAAAGCTGCAGCAGATGCGCTTTGTCAACGACGCGAGCCACGAGCTGCGCACGCCCATCGCGGTGATTCAGGGCTACGTAAACATGCTCGACCGCTGGGGCAAAAACGACCCGGCCGTGCTGGCAGAGTCCATCGCCTCGCTCAAGGCCGAAAGCGAGCACATGCAGGAGCTCGTGGAACAACTGCTGTTTTTGGCACGCGGAGATGCCGGCCGCACCGTGCTGCGGCGCGTTAATACCAACCTGGCTGCACTGGTCGGCGAGGTTTGCGAAGAATCGCAGATGATCGATGCCGGGCACACATATCGGCTGGCTTTTGACGCTGCGTTTGCCAGCGACCCGCGCTGCGACGCGTCCGTCGATGTCGCGCTCGTGAATCAGGCTCTGCGCGTGATCGTGCAAAATGCCGCCAAGTATTCGGACGCGGGAACGACCGTCACATTTGGCATAACACCCGATGCGGGCACGGGCACGGTCGACATAGCCGTTGAAGACGAGGGCATCGGTATGAACCAGGAATCCGCAGCTCACGCGTTCGAGCGGTTCTACCGTGCCGACAACGCACGCAATGCCGGCGCGCAGGGCTCGGG
>USQE01000116.1 GCA_900556675.1 uncultured Collinsella sp. | reverse complement strand
CCGCATGCCCGCTCTGACTGCCGAACAGGACGAACAACTGGCCATGACTCCAACAGAGGAATTGCTGAACCTCGAACTCCTCCAACCCGGGAATATCAAGGACACTCTGCATGCCTACCAGATGGCGAAACGCTGCAACGTCAAGCGTGTCATGGCGGAAGCCGTCAAATGGGGTGCCAAAGGCGCACGCATCAACTCCATTTCCCCGGGCATTATAGTCACCCCTCTGGCAATCGATGAATTCAACGGTCCCAGAGGTGATTTTTACAGAAACATGTTTGCGAAGTGCCCTGCAAGAAGACCCGGTACGGCGGATGAAATAGCCCATGTAGCGGAATTACTGATGGGCGGCAAGGGGGCTTTCATGACCGGCGCGGACTTCCTCGCAGCGCTTGAGCACTCGTTGGAAATTAGCGACAAATGCAATGACAGCTACGAACTTCAGCAAGCCTACGTCGCAGCCGGCCACACCGAGCAGGAAGCCCAGGACATGTACAAGTGGCCCGACGACTCCGGCAGCGTTCTTTCCTTTGGCGGCATCAACGTAACAATCGACTGGACGCAGTCTGAAGGCAAGCGCATCGTGAGTGCCACGCTCACCAAAGACGGCAGCACGCTCGACCCCGCCAAGACCTATACCGTCGCCACCAACAACTACATCATCACCAACACGACCGACTTCCCCACCTTCGCAAACGCCAAGAAGCTCACCGAGTGGGGTACGTGCGAGGCAGCGCTGAGGGCACTGATCGGGCAGGACGACTGGGAGCACAAGGTGGCCTCGCTCGCGGGCACCATCAGCTTTAGCTCCGCTGAGAGCCCCGCACCCCATCCGACCCCAACGCCTGAGCCCTCACCCAAACCCGGCATGATGACCACGCAGATCACCACCAAGAAGACGGCCGGTAAGCTTGCCGCAACGGGAGACCGTACGCCGACCGTGGTCGGCGCATGCCTTATCGGCGGCATCGTCATCATCGTTCTCGGCATTATCTGGAAGCGCCGCCGCTAAGCTACACCGCCGGGCCTTGCAGCCCCGCCGTACAAACCTTATATCGAGCGCAAAAGCCCGTCCGAATGTGATCGGACGGGCTTTTGGTGGGTATCATGGTTGGACGATCATGAGGAGGTTTTCCCAACATGGAATTGTTTGAACCGATTCTTCATTTCTTTGAACAACGGTGGGTCCACAACATCATCTGGGCCGGCATCTTGGTAATAGGCACCGCCATCGCCACCAAGGTCGTATCCAAGACCCTGCGCCACCTGCTCAACCGCGACGACAACCCGCTTCCGGCATCGAGTATCTTCATCAACATTGCGCGCGCCGTCATCTGGATGATCGGCGGCAGCTTTATCCTCGACAACTGCTTTGGCATTAACGCAAACGCCCTCGTCGCCGCTCTTGGCGTCGGCGGCATCGCCATCTCGCTCGGCTTTCAGGACACGCTCTCAAACCTTATCGGCGGCATGCAGGTAACCTTTATGGGCATCATCAAGCCCGGCGACAATATCGAAGTCGGTGGCGTGTCGGGCGTGGTCCAGGACATCACCTGGCGTCATACGACCATCGAGGACGCCTGCGGGCAGACCATCATCGTCCCCAACTCAAATATCTCCAAGAACACGCTCGTGCATCTCATGCCCTTTGGGCGTGTGGCTGTGCCCGTTGCCGTAAAGGACACATCCAAGTGGGCCTCGCTCGACGCACTGGCGGACGAGCTGACCAGCGCCACCAAGGCCGCCGTGCTTCCCATCTCTGGCTTTGACAAGGAGCCCTACGTGCTCTTTAGCGAGATCGGCGACTTTGGCATTAAGGGCAAGATCATCTTTATCGTCAGCGACGACAGCACCACTTTCACGGCGGCCGACGCCTGCATTCGCGCCATCGCCCCCATCATCGCCTAAACCACCACAAAGGGGACAGGCACCTTTGTGGTGGTTTTCATTCGTGGTACCATAGTTCATATAGTTGTTTAAACGACTAAGGGAGCAAAACTATGGAAGAGGCCTATCGTCAAGCACGCAAGCGCGGCGAGCAAGGACGTCGACGCGCCATTAGTCAAAGCGAGCATCCGTACCTTACGGACCTCGATAGCTTGGTTGCCCAGCTCCCCTTGGGCCAGCGAGAGAATGTCGGCCTGAGAGACATTCCGCTCGAAATGGTCGTCGGCACGGTTACCAAGGGCCGTCAGTCGGCCTTTTCATGCAACTTTATGCCCTTGCTGCCGTTTAGCACAGAGTTCGCCCGCAAGTGGTCCAACCTCTACGACATCCAGGTGACCGAGGGCTGTCGCGATCCCGTCATCGTCACCGAGTTCATGCATCGGTTTTACGTCCAAGAGGGCAACAAGCGCGTCAGTGTCCTCAAATTCCTGGACGCCCCGACGGTTTCGGCCAAGGTCACCCGTCTCTACCCCGGCACATGGGATTCCGTCGAAAGCCGCCTGTACGGTGAGTTCTGTGCGTTTTGGCGCGTCTGCCCCCTATACGAGATCGAGTTCTCGCGCGAGGGAAGCTACGAGACGCTCGCCAAGATGCTCGGTCAGGACCTTATCGAAAAATGGCCGCAGAAAAAGGTCGACTACCTGCGCCACACCTTCCTACTCTTTAAGCGCGCCTACCTTCGCGCAGGCGGCGACCACCTGGACATTACGCCCGCAGACGCCATGCTCGTCTACCTCAATGTGTACAACCAGGACCGCCTGCTGGATACGCCGACGGATATCGTCGTAAACCGCCTGTGTAAGATTTGGCGTGAGCTGGTCATTGCCGGCAAAAATAACGAGGACAAGGTCGATCTTGTCGAAGCACCGAGCGTCGATGAGGAAGAGTCGCCCGCCAAGTCCACCTCCGGCGTGCTCAACTTCTTTATGGGCAAGACCGTCTACTCGACGGCCAACCCCCTGCGCATCGCCTTTATCCATGAGTTCCCCTGTGCGACGTCGAGCTGGGACAGCCTGCACGACCAAGGGCGTCAGTATCTCGATGAGCACTTTGGCGGTATCGTGCGCACCGAGGCGTTCGAGGACTGTCACGATCCGGATGTGTTCTACGCCGCCGTGGAAACGGCTGTCAAACATGGAGCAAACGTCATCTTCTCGACCTCGCACCGCCTGATGGAATACACGCTCAGGGCTGCCGTTGAGTATCCCCGGGTTCGGTTCCTCAACTGCTCTATCGGCCTTCCCCATCAAAGCGTCCGTTCGTACTTTGGCAAGATGTACGAGGCCAAGTTTCTGCTGGGCGCCCTTGCGGCCAGCATGGCGGACAACCACCGCATCGGTTACCACGCGTCGGTCTTCGCCTCGGGCGCACTCAGCGAGATCAACGCCTTTGCGATTGGCGCCTCGCTGCTCGACCCGCGCGCGCAGGTCATCCTCACCTGGGGCGATGTTCCCGCCGGTGGTCTTGCCGAAGCCATGTGCCGCGAAGGCGTAAGCGTCATGACCGGCGCTGACATGTCAAAGTCGCTCGAAGACCCAACGGCCTACGGGCTTCACCGCTTGGTCGACGACAAAGTCACCGGCATCGCCATGCCCGTATGGAACTGGGGCCGTTACTACGAGCTCATCGTTCGCAGCCTTCTTCACGGCACGTGGGACGAGACCAGCGACGACAACCAAGTGCGCGCTGTCAACTACTGGTATGGCATGAGCTCCGGCGTTATCGACATCCGTTACGCTCCGGGCCTACCCTACCAAACGCGCAAACTCGTGCAGTTGCTCCGCAACGGCATTGTTGAGGGATCCATCAACCCCTTTGGCGGCGAGCTCCACAGCCAGAACGGCGTGGTACAGATCGAAGGCTTCCCTCCGCTGCCGAGCACGCAGATTGTCGAGATGAATTGGCTGGCGGACAACGTGGTAGGCACCATTCCGCAGCTCGACGATGAGCCGAAAGTCCCTGCCCTATGAAAATCCTTGCCATAGCCGATACCGAAGAACGATGCCTTTGGGAGTGCTTTCGCAAGGAACGCTTTGAGGGAGTCGACCTGATTTTGTCCGCCGGCGATCTGGACCCGGACTATCTTGAGTTTTTGGTTACGGTCATCAACAAACCGCTCATCTACGTGCGCGGCAATCACGATGACCGCTACGCACGTCATGCACCGGGTGGATGTATCTGCGTAGAGGACAGCGTGTACACGTACCGAGGGATTCGCATTGCGGGCCTTGGCGGGTCCATGCGTTATCGCGACGGCGCCAACATGTACACCGAACGCGAGATGTCCAAGCGCATGCGTAAGCTGTCGCGTAAGGTTAGGATGGTCGGCGGGTGCGACATTCTGCTTACCCATGCACCCGCCGCCGGTATGGGTGATCTGGACGATCTGCCGCATCGAGGATTCGAGTGCTTTAACACAGCACTCGAATCCTGGAATCCCGACTACATGGTGCACGGGCATGTGCACCAAAGCTACGGCTACGATTTTCAGCGCGAGCGGCAGCATGTGTGTGGAACGACGATCATCAACGCCTGCGGCTATACGCAGTTTGAGCTCGACCAGACGCGCTACCCCATCCGTGGCTGGCAGGCAGCCTGGCTCAACTCGCAAACCATGCGCCGCGAGCTCAAACGCCACGATGCTATCGAGTCCTCAACAGCCAGAACACCCTGGTAACCACCTCAAAGGGGACGCTGACCCCTTTGAGGTGGTTTTGGCACGCGATTGCAAGAAACCCGGTCCCACACGAGGCGGAACCGGGTTTCTTTAGCAATGCTTGCTTTGCTCAGGCAGTAACTAGCAGTTACTCAGCCAGGAAGTCACGCTGGATAGCGGGATCGACCTTGACGCCAGGGCCCATGGTGGAAGACACGGAGATGGACTTGACGTACTTGCCCTTAGCAGAAGAGGGCTTGACGCGCAGGATCTCGGTGTACAGGGCAGCGTAGTTCTCGACGAGCTGCTGCTCAGAGAAGGACTTCTTGCCCAGGGGCACGTGGCAGATGCCGTAGCGGTCGGCACGATACTCAACGCGGCCGGCCTTGAGCTCGGA
>USQE01000115.1 GCA_900556675.1 uncultured Collinsella sp. | reverse complement strand
CCCCCGGTGCCTCGCTTCTACGAAGCGTTGGCAACGGGGGCCTTCGCGCTGCGGAATGATTTTGGAAACTAAGTACGGGGACCCGCCCAAGCCGTCCTGCTCGATCGCCCTTGTGGCGTTGGGGCTGAATGGGTGGGGCGTCAGGGCTTCTTTGTTGATGAGGGGTTAGTATGCCCGGGCTTGGTTGGGGAATGACTTGTTTAGGGATGCTTGGAGCTTTTCGAAGGATGCTCGCAGGTTGAGTTCCTGGTCGGTTGAGCGTTTGGCTTTTGTGGTGGGGGAGTCGAGGAGGCCGTTTCTCTGTGTCGGGGGGAAGGAGAAAAGGTTTGCATGTTTTAGGGATGGCTGCTGTGTTGCGTCATTGGAAGAATGCATGCTTATGCGGCCTCCTCGATGTCCACCAAAAGGCTGCGCACGGGGTGTGCTGCTAGGTCCCGTGCGTTGGCAGTATTATGCCGCGGCTGCTGCAAAGAAGCGCTAAAGAAAGGCTTAACCTGGTTTGGTGTTACGATGAAACTGCAGGTCAGAGGCATCGAGTAACACTCTTGAAAGGTTGGGAGCTTAAGGGCTTTCTAAGGTTTGTGACGTGGATGTGGCGCAGACGTGCGGAGCGTGTGAATGCTCGCTGTTAGCGCTGCGGCTCTGCGGCCCGCACCTGCTCGATGACCTTTTCCATCGTGGCGTCGATGCGGTCTTTCTTGAGCTCGCATTCCCAGATGGTTATGGGCGTCCAGCCCATTTGAGTGAGTGCTGCCACGGCAGCGCGGTCGCGCTCGACGTTGCGACGGAACTTTGCCTCCCAAAATTCAACATTGCGCTTGGGCTGGCTCGGGTTGCACTTGGGGCAGCGATGCCAAAAGCAGCCGTTGACGAAGATGGCGATCTTGCGCCCGGGAAAGGCGATGTCGGGCTTTCCGGGCACCTTCCATTCCAGACGGTATCCCGTAAGGCCTGCGGCGCGCAGGCGCTGGCGAACGAGCAGCTCGGGTTTGGTGTTCGCACGCTTGTTGCCCTTCATGGATTTTTTGATGGCGGCGCGACGGCGCACGAGCTCACGCTCGTCGGCGGAGAGGTCCGAGGTGTCGATGCCGTCCAGCAGGCCGGGCTTGGGGCGCTTTTTGCTGCGGCGCTTAGGTGCGCGCTTGGGCTTGGCGACGGGGCGTTCGGTCGTGGTGGCCTCGGCGTCGTTGGCAGTGCTGTTGGCCTCAAGCCGATCTTCCTTCAGCTCAATCAGGGCATCGATAAGCCCCTTGTCGGCGGGCATCCATTCCACCGTGGCAAGCGAGGTGCGCGGAATCCAGCGGATATCGAGCTGGCGGTCGTGCTTCTGAGGCTCATCGGATTCATCGGCGAGCGAGCAGTAGTAGCACTCCATCGAGAGATGAAAATCGGGGTAGTCGTACTCAACGGTATAGAAATCACGCAGGTTGGTGACTTTGACCTGCAGCTCTTCCATGAGCTCGCGGCGTACGGCGTCCTCGGGCGTCTCGCCGCGCATGAGCTTGCCACCGGGGAACTCCCAAAGTCCCTGCATGTCGCCATAGCCGCGCTGCACGGCAAGCAGCTCGTCAGATCCTTCCTTGCGGATGATCCCAACGGCAACATGAACAGTCTTCAACAGGAGTCCTCTCTCAATATCAAGACGTGGCAGGCTAGCTACCCGTGCCTTACACAACGGTAAGGCAAGCGTAAGCCATATCGATGGTAGCCGACTCGTCTTCTTGCGACTATAGATGCCGTAGACTAATTGCAAGAAAGGACTCGGTATGCAAACCACGCACATGGCGACCCCGGTACTGGAGGTCGCGCATCTCGAAAAGGTATATGGAGCGCTGGGCAACGTGACCCGCGCGCTCAACGACGTCAGTTTTACCGTCAACCGCGGCGAATTTGTTGGCATCATGGGCGCTTCGGGCTCGGGCAAGTCGACGCTGCTCAACTGCGTGTCGACCATCGATAGCGCCACGAGCGGCACCATTCGCATCAACGGGCAGGACGTTACGCGCATGAAGCAGGCCAAGCTCTCGCAGTTCCGCCGCGAGGAGCTCGGCTTTATCTTCCAGGACTCCAACCTGCTCGATACGCTCACGGCACGCGAGAACATCGCCCTGCCGCTCACCATCGCCCGCACAAACTCGGCAGAGATCTCGACCCGCGTGCAGGATGTGGCAGCGCGCCTGTCCATCAGCCAGGTGCTCGACAAGTATCCCTACCAGATGTCCGGCGGTCAGCAGCAGCGCGTTGCCGCGGCTCGCGCGCTCGTCACCGATCCCACCATGATCATGGCCGACGAGCCCACCGGCGCCCTCGATTCCAAGAGCGCTCGCCTGCTGCTTGAGAGCCTGGAGGCCCTCAATCGCCGCCTACGCGCCACCGTGCTCATGGTCACGCACGACAGCTTTGCCGCCAGCTACACGAGCCGCGTGCTGTTTATTCGCGACGGCAAGATCTTCACCGAGCTGCGCCGCGGCGACACCGACCGTCGCGAGTTCTTCGACCGCATTATGGAGGTCGTTGCCATGATGGGCGGTGAGGGCTCCGATGCTCTGTAAACTCGCTTGGGGCAACGTCCGCCGCGCCGGCCGCGACTACCTCGTCTACCTTTTGACGCTCACCCTGGGTGTCACGGTCTTCTATGCCTTTAACACCATCTCGATGCAGGTCGACATCGCCGGAATCGATGAAAAAGGCTTGGCGCAGGTAATGGGCAGCATGCTCGGCGACCTGACGTACTTTTTGGCCGGTGTCATGGCCTTTTTAATGGTGTATGCCAATAACTTCATCATGAAACGCCGCAAGAAGGAGTTTGGCCTGTACCAGGTGCTCGGCATGGGGCGCGGGCGCGTCGCCACGATCATGGCGCTCGAGACGGTGATTGTCTCGGTCGGCGCCTTTGTCGCCGGCATTGTGCTGGGTGTGGGACTCTCCCAGCTCATGACGTTCTTTACGGCCTCGCTCTTTAAGACGCAGATCGCCAATTTCCACTTCTTTTTCTCGGTGCATGCGTTCAACCTGACCCTTGTCTGCATGCTCGTGATGTTTGTGCTCACGCTACTGCTGAACCTTCGCGCCGTGCGTCGTACCAAACTTATCGAGCTTATGGGTGCCGAGCGTCGCAACGAGAGCATCAAGACACGCAACCCCTGGATTGCGATTGCCATCTTTGCCGTGGGCGTGGCGCTTGTGGGCGTGGCCTATTACCGTCTGCTACGTGATGGGTTCCCGCTAACCGCGACGGACAGCAAGCTGCAAGAGGCCATGAACCAGTTTGGTATTACGACCGCTATGGTTACCGTGGGCACCTTTGCCCTGTTCTGGGGACTCTCAGGCATGCTCATCAAGCTGCTGCAGAGCCTGCGCGGCGTGTATTGGCGCGGCCTCAACATGTTTACCGTGCGCCAGCTTGCGGCCAAGGTCAACACGGTGTGCTTTTCGATGGGCGTCATCGCGATGCTCCTGTTTTTGGCCATCACCTCGGTGACGTGCGGTATGTCGATTGCCAACGTGATGAACGAGAACCTGGAGCGCTATAACCCTGTTGACGTGTCTCAGACGTATGTCTATTACACGCCCGATACGCTTGACTACTACAAAGAGTACATCAATCCGTCTGAAGCCGATCGCATGGTGCTGGCCGATACAACGGTCGATTTGTACCCCGCATGGCACGGCGATCCATGGCACGGCGATCGTATCGATTCCGATAACGTTGCGGACGGCATTAAGGGCAAGTCGGCGGACAACAACGACGAGACCGGCAAGAAGGTCAATATCGCCGATGTTGCCGGTGAGCATGTGCAGATCGATTCGTATCTGAGTTACCCGGTTGGCGGCTCGAATCCTTCGGTGACCCCAAGTGAGATGTGCAAGATCATGGGCGAAAAGCTTCCCAAGGCGTTCGGGGGTAGCAATGCCGATGCGATGGGTCTGTTTGTGACGCCGGCGAGCCAGTACAACAAACTGCGCCAGATGATGGGCGAGGAGCCGGTGCACATCGGTCACGACCAGTATCTGCTCACGTGTGATATGGGCGGCGAGCTGGTCGACCTGTACACCAAATACATGGCCGGCGGCCATACCCTCACCTTGGGCGGGCATACACTCAAGCCCGCAGCCGATAAGTCGGACGAAGATACGGCGGCCATCGCCAACTCGGCGATGGGCAGTAATCCGGGTACCGTCGTCGTTGCCGACGAGCTGTTGTCCCAACTTAATCTGCAGCCGTATTCCAGTAGCCTGCTCGTTAACTACAAACAGGGGATGGATACGACCGAGGCAGACGAGAGTATTAAATACACTGTGCTCGACAATCTGCTCGTTGACGGCAAGGAGCCGGGGTCGTGGGGAACCTTCATCACACGCTCCGAGATGTACACGCAAGCAGCGCAAATGAACGGTCTTATTAGCTACCTAGCCATCTACATCGGCTTTGTATTGGTCGTTGCATGCGCGGCGATTCTGTCGATCCAGCAACTCTCCAACGTGGCCGACGGCAGCCGCAGCTATCGTGTGCTGGCACAGATCGGCTGCGACGACCGCCATATTCGCCATTCGGTGATGGCGCAGCAAGCGGTATTCTTCCTGTTCCCGCTGGCAGTGGGCCTGGCGCACTCCTTTGTGGCACTTAAGGTGATCATCGAGCTGGTGAGCATTTTCGGAAATATGAGCATCGGCGGCACCGTGGGCCTCACCTGTGCAATCTTCCTGGCAGCATACGGTGGCTACTTCCTGGTGACCTATCTCATGAGCACCGGCATGGTACAAGCTGCCATCGCCACCCGTTACAGCGAGTAACAAGCGGGCAAAATCGTCGCAAAATCAGAGGCGTATGACCGCCGCGAAGGGACCAGGGGCCCTTTCGCGGCGGTTTTTGCCAATCTGGTGCGTCTTAGATACAAGTGAGTAGACTATTTTGAACCTGCCAAGCACATCGCGACAAATGCTCAATAAAACCGCAGGTCAGAGCCGTGGCGTTTTGGGGCGTGGTCGGTATCCCGCCAAAAGCCTACTCACTTGGTTTTACTGCTAGAAAACC
>USQE01000114.1 GCA_900556675.1 uncultured Collinsella sp. | reverse complement strand
GGCTGCGGTCTATCTGGCCGAATACGCCAAGCAGGGCAAGGTCGTCGACATCATTCGCTATGCTGCCGATGCCCTGGCCTCGGTGCCTTCCATCGTTATGGGCCTCTTTGGTTACGCCTTGTTTGTTGAGGCCATGGGCCTGGGCCTTTCGATGGTTTCGGCCGCTCTGGCGCTGGCGCTTCTGATGCTGCCCATCGTCATGCGCACCACCGAGGAGGCAATTCGCGCCGTTCCGCGCTATATCCGTTGGGGCGCATATGGCCTGGGCGCCACCAAGTGGCAGGTCGTCTCCAAGATCGTGCTTCCTTCTGCCTTTGGCCGCATTGCCACCGGCATCGTCCTTGCCATCGGTCGCGCCATCGGCGAGACCGCGGTGGTGCTCTACACCATGGGTCAGGCCATCAATCTGCCGATCTCGCCGCTCGATTCCGGTCGTCCCATGACCGTTCACCTCTATTTGCTTGCCAACGACGGCATCAACATGAACGCAGCCTACGGCACTGCGCTTTTGCTGATGGCGATTATTCTGGCCTTCAACCTGTTTGCGCGTTATCTGTCGCGCAAGCGCCGCTAGTTAAGGAGTCCCATGTCCGTCTATCAGTCCGCTCCCACGCCGGAGCAAGCGGCCATCACAGCCAAGGATTTCAACTTTTGGTACGGTGACTTTCATGCGCTGACGGGGCTCGACCTCAACATCGCCAAAAACGCCATCACCTCGTTTATCGGTCCTTCGGGCTGTGGTAAATCGACGTTTTTGCGCTGCATCAACCGTATGAACGACCTTATCGAGGGTACTCGCGTCGAGGGCACCATGACACTCGACGGCAACGATATCTATGCCGAGGGCGTCGACCCGGTCGACCTTCGTCGCCGCGTGGGCATGATTTTTCAGCAGCCCAACCCGTTTCCCAAATCCATCTACGAGAATGTCGCTTTTGGCCCTCGTCTGCAGGGCGTGACTAGCAAAAGCGACCTCGACGACATCGTGGAAGAATCGCTCAAGCGCGCCAACCTCTGGAAAGAGGTATCCAATCAGCTCAACAAGGATGGTTTGGCGCTCTCGGGCGGTCAACAGCAGCGTCTGTGCATCGCGCGTGTGCTTGCGGTGCAGCCCGATGTCCTTCTGATGGACGAGCCCTGCTCCGCCATCGACCCCACGTCCGTATCTAAGGTCGAGGATCTGATGGCCGAGCTGGCGCCCGAGATGACGATCATCATCGTCACGCATTCTATGCAGCAGGCCGCTCGCATTAGCGACTACACCGCATTTTTCTTGCAGGAAGTTGCCGGTGAGCCCGCCACGCTCATCGAGTATGGTCAAACCGACGCGATCTTCACCAGCCCGGTGGATTCGCGGACGGAAGACTATATCACCGGCCGCTTTGGCTGATCGGTGCGACTAGTCCCAAGCCGATCGGACCTGGTCCGGTGCGTATTCACTGTGCGGGCGGCATGACCGCACCCAACTGATTGGAGTGAACCATGCGCAAACTGTTTTCCCGTCAGCTCATCGAGGCCCGTCACGAGATGTTGAGCATCTACGAGGCCGTCGATCTTGCCCTTCACGACGCCGTGAAGGCCTATGTGACCGACGACCGCAAGCTCGCCACTAAGACCAAGAAGCGCACGCTTTCGATTGATGCTCGCTGCGCCAACTTGGAGGCCGTGTGCTACAACCTGATCGCTACGCAGTCGCCGGTCGCCTCCGACTTCCGTTTGCTGCAGACGATTATCTACGTCGACTTTAACCTGCAGCGCATGACCGATAAGGTTCGCCAGATCTGCCGCGCCACGCGTCACATGGTCAAGGCCGACATCTCGCTGCCTCAGGAGCTCGTCGGCACGGTTGAGGCCGAGGCCGAGGCCGTGTACCAGGTGCTGGGCTCGTCGCTGTCCGCGCTCGTCACCAACGACATGTCCATCATCTGCAACCTGGCCGTTGAGGATGAGCCGGTACATGCGGCGTACGAGAAGTTCTTCCGTACCTTTAACCGCATGGACACCGGCGATTTTATGGACGACGACAGCAACTATGACGACCTGCGCCGTGCCATCATGGTTTCGCGCTACCTCGATCGCATTGCCTCGATTTCCATCGATGCCGCCTGCCGTCTGACCTTCCTTTTGACCGGACAGCGTATGACTGCCGGCGATATCGCCTGTACGGATGAGGACGAGCTCGAGAGCATGCGCGTGCCTTCGGGCGAGGGCGTCATTATGAGGCCCGCCGTGGATGCACGCTTTGTTGCCAAGGTGCCCGCTAACGAGGTGAGCGAGGGTCTTCGCTACCTGTTGGATCATCTTGAGGACGAGGATGATGCCGAGGACGACGAGGAGTAGGGTACCCCGTTCGTTGAGAGATTGTAAATACCTAAGGGAGCGCGGCCTTGCGGATGCGGGGCTGCGCTCTTGCGTTAGCATGGGACTACTTGTTGTGCTGTTAGCGGAGGCGATTGGCAATGGATAACTATTTGAATGTAATGCGCGCTCGCCGCGAGCAGATACTCGAGCGTTTCTATGCCGCGCTCGATCGCGCCGGGAGGCCCCGTGATGCCGCGCGTTTGATTGCCGTGTCCAAGACCGTCGGCGTCGATGAGACCATCGCGGCCATCCAGGTGGGATATCGCCATTTTGCCGAGAACCGCCCGCAAGAGCTCGTCCGCAAACTTGCAGGTCTGGCGGATCATCCGGAGCTGCCCGAGGTGCGCTTCGACATGATTGGCAACCTTCAGACCAACAAGATCAACGCGGTGTTGGGCTCGGCCGAGCTGATTCATTCGGTGGGGTCGCTTCATTTGGCGCAGGCGATCTCGAGCCGTGCCATTCGCAAGATCGAAGCTGGCGAGCTCGCCGCCCCCCAGCAGGTGCTGATCGAGGTTAACGTAAGCGGCGAGGAGTCCAAGGGCGGTTTTTCGCCCGATGAGATTCGTGGCGCTGCCGGCGAGCTTGCGGAACTTGAGGGAATTTGTGTGCAGGGCCTTATGACTATGGCCCCTCGGGGGAACAAGGATGTGGCGCGTCGCACCTTTGCCGGGCTGCGAGAGCTGAGGGATGAGTTGGAGGCGGCGCATCCCGATCTGAGGCTGCCCGAGCTTTCTTGCGGCATGAGCGAGGACTTTGAGCCTGCCCTTGAGGAGGGCTCTACGCTCGTTCGCCTGGGCAGGGTAGTATTTAGCCCGGAGTTTGCAGTAAAATAGGGCTCTGAAGTGCGCACTGGTTTACAGAGCGCCTGCACTAAACCGTGAGAGGACACAACCATGGGCTTCCTTGACGAGATTAAAAATAAGATGCACCTGGGCGGCCAGCAGGGTTACGACCAGAGCTATGACCAGGATGACGACTACGGCTACGATGACGGCTACGATGATGGCTATCAGAACAACGGCTACAGCGGTACCTCGGGCGAGGGCTTCTATACCCAGGACGAGCCGAGTAACGGCCTGCTGGGCCAAACGCGCCGCGGTGAGGCCGAGTCGGTCGCCGTGTATACGCGCTCCGGCCAGCTGGTCGGCGATGACTCGCGTCATGCAACGACGTACAATCCGCCGTCGCGTTCTCAGGATAGTGCCGCAGGCGGCTATCGCCCCGGCGCTTACGACACGCCGTCGAGTTATGCCGAGAGCGCCCGCGCTCGTGCCGCGGCACCTGCGCCCGCTTCTGCGCCGAGCGACGCCTCGGCCTATGCAAACAACATCATTAACGCCACGCCGCAGCTGCCTGCCTATGTCCTGCGCCCTGAGAGCTATGACGATGTCGAGACCGTTGTCCGCCGCGTGCGCACCAAGCAGCCCGTTGCGCTGATTTTTGTTGGCGTTCGCACCGAGGTCGCCAAGCGTGTCCTGGACTTTAGCTATGGCTTTGCCTGCGGCCTGGGCGCTACGGTCAAAGAGGTGGGCGATCGCGTGTTTATGGTGCTGCCCGCCGGCTGCGAGGTCAAGGATTCGGACCTCAATAAGCTGCGCGCCGACGGCTACCTTAAGTAAACCCAAGACGAGGAGATTCTCATCAACATCTACACCATTGTCCAGCTGGTCAACACGCTGTTCAACTTCTACTCCACACTTATTGTGGTCTATTGCTTTATGACGTGGATTCCCATGAAGCAGGGCGGCCTGCTGCAGGATATCGCCGCGGTGCTCGATAGCGTCTGCGGTCCGTGGCTCAACCTGTTTCGTCGGTTTATTCCGCCGATGGGCGGCGTTGATTTTTCGCCGGTCGTTGCGATTATTGCGTTGCAGTTGGTGCAGAGGCTGATTCTGCAGCTTCTTATAGGTATACTCGTATAGTACTGGCTCAGTAACTTACGTCGGGCGCCCGGCGCCAAGGCGATGATAAAGGAGAACTTGTTATGGCTATTACCCCTGCTGACATCCAGGCTCAGACTTTCTCTGAGGCCAAGCGCGGCTATGATCCCGCCGAGGTCGACGTCTTTTTGGAGACGCTGTCCTCCGAGGTTGACGCTATGCTTGCCAAGATTGTCGATCTTAAGGGTCGTCTGACTGCCACCGAGCAGCAGCTTGCCGACACGCAGGCCCAGCTTGCCCAGGCTCAGGACGCTGCCGCTCAGGCCGTTCCCGCCGCTCCTGTGGCCGCTCCCGCACCCGACTTCTCCGCTCAGGAGCGCCAGATCTCCGCTGCGCTGATTGCTGCCCAGCAGACCGCCGAGGGCATCGTCAACGATGCCAACGAGAACGCTGAGCGCATCCGCAACGAAGCCGACGCCAAGGCCCGCGAGGTCATCCGTCAGGCCCTGACCGAGAAGCAGGCCGAGCTCGAGGAGATCGACCGTCTGAAGGCTTCCCGTGAGGAGTTCAAAGCCGAGTACCTCAAGCTCATCCAGCACTTCATGGACGATGCGCAGAATTCCTTCCCGTCCGACCTTATGGCCTCCACGCCGGTCGGTTCTGCGGCTTCTCCTGCAGTGACCGTTCCCGCCGCCGAGCCGCTGCCTGTCGCTGATCCGGTTGTCCCCGTGGCTGACCCCTTCGCCCCGATCGACAACTTTGCCGCCGACGACCTGGACTAGCGCCAGAGCTACAATCTCGT
>USQE01000113.1 GCA_900556675.1 uncultured Collinsella sp. | reverse complement strand
TTACGCGATTGTTTCGAAACGGGCGGGAAACACAACGGGCCGGCGATGCACCTAGTATGCCTAGTCAACTGACTGTCTAACACCTAGGGGAGGATCGCGATGCAGGCAGATTCCGCTCAGCAGCAGGGCCTTTATCGCCCCGAATTCGACCACGATGCATGTGGCATCGGCGCGCTTGCCGATATCAACGGCGAGCGCCATCACCAGATCCTGGACGATGCGCTGTCCATTCTGGTCAACTTGGAGCACCGCGGCGGCACGGGACTCGAGAAGAACACCGGCGACGGCGCTGGCATCCTGTTCCAGGTTCCGCATCACTTTTCCGTAAAGAGGCTCAAAAGTGCGGCCAGATTCTGCCGGCAGAGGGCGACTATGGCGTGGCCATGCTGTTCTTTCCGCAGGACGACAAGGGCGTAGAGGATGCCCGCCGCGTGTTTGAGGAGGGTTGCGCCGAGGCCGGCGTGCCGCTGCTCTTTTGGCGCGAGGTGCCGGTCGATCCGCACGACCTGGGCGAGACGGCCCGCGCCTGCATGCCTACTATCCTGCAGGCCTTCCTGGGTCGCCCCGACGACACGCCGGCGGGCGATGTCTTCGAGCGCCGCCTGTACGTGTGCCGCCGCACCATCGAGAAAAAGGCCGACGCCGAGTTCGCCCTGCGCGATAAGATCTTCTATGTGTGCTCCATGAGCTCGCGTGCCATCGTGTACAAGGGCATGCTCGTCGCCACGCAAATGCGCCGCTTCTTCATTGACCTCAACGATGCCGCCGTCAAAACGGCCGTGGCGCTCGTCCACTCGCGCTACTCTACCAACACCACTCCCAGTTGGGAGCGTGCGCACCCCAACCGCTTTATCATCCACAACGGCGAGATCAACACCCTCAAGGGCAACGTCAACTGGATTCGCGCCCGCGAACCCAACCTGTACAGCCCCGTGTTGCAGCACGATCTTGAGCGTGTGATGCCCATCATCAACCGCGAGGGTTCCGACTCTGCGATTTTGGACAACGTGCTCGAGTTTTTGGTCATGAACGGTCGCCCGCTCACGCGTGCCGCGTCCATGCTGCTGCCCGAGCCGTGGGACCACAACGACAATCTGAGCGAGGAACGCCGCGCCTACGACGCCTACCAGTCCATGCTCATGGAGCCGTGGGATGGCCCGGCGGCCATCGCCTTTACCGACGGTCGCACACTGGGTGCCGCCCTCGACCGTAACGGCCTGCGTCCCGCCCGCTACTATGTGACGCGCGACGGTCGCTTTATGCTGGCAAGCGAGGTGGGCACCATCGAGGTGAACCCTGAGAACATCCTGACGAGCGGCTGTCTGGGGCCGGGCCAGATGCTCGAGGTCGATTTTGCCCGCGGCCGCGTGATCTACAACGACGAGCTGCGTGCCCGCTATGCCAAGGAAAAGCCCTACCGTGATTGGATTGCCGAGGAGACGCTGACCGTCGACGCGCTCGATAGGCCCGTTGCGGCAACGCCCGCCGAGGACGCTGAGGTGCCCGCCGCCGTGCGCATGGCCAAGCTCGGCTACCACTGGGATGACGTTGACGAGGTTGTGCGTCCCATGGCTCAGCAGGGCAAGGCCCCGCTCGCCTCGATGGGCATCGACGCGCCGCTGGCTTGTCTGTCTAAGAAGACGCGTTCGTTCTTTGACTACTTCTATCAGCTGTTCGCCCAGGTCACGAACCCGCCCATCGACGCTCTGCGCGAGCACATGGTGACTTCGACCACGCTCTATCTGGGCAACCACGGCAACTTGCTCGAAGACTCCCGCACGGCCTGCCAGCTGGTGCGCTTGGAGCGCCCGCTGCTGAGCGAGGAGGAGTTCGACCGCATTTGTGCGATTGACCGTGTTGGCTTTAAGACCCGCCGGTTCCGTGCCGTGTACCGCCGCGATGCGGGTGAGGGCGCGCTGCAGGCTGCGCTCAAGCAGCTTGCCGAGGACGTTGAGGCTGCGGTCCGCGACGGCGTGAACATCGTGGTGCTGAGCGATCGTGCCGCTGCGGGCGAGGTGCCCGTGCCGTCGCTGCTCGCCGTGGGCTGCGTGCACAACCACCTGATCCGCGCCGGCGTGCGCACCTTTGCCGACATCGTAGTGGAGTGCGGCGATGCCGTGTCTCCGCACGACTTTGCGGCACTGGTGGGCTACTCCGCGAGCGGCATCTATCCGTACAACGCACATGTGTGCATCCGCGATCTGGCGGCACGCGGCGACCTGGACGTGACGGCCGAGCAGGGCATCGCCAACTACAACAAGGCCGCGACGGCGGGCATCGTCTCCATCATGTCCAAGATGGGCATCTCCACGGTGCAGAGCTACCACTCTGCGCAGATCTTCGAGGCCGTGGGCTTTACGCCGGAGTTCGTCAACGCGTACTTCGCCGGCACGGTGAGCCGTGTGGGCGGCATGGGCGTCGAAGACGTCGAGCGCGAGCAGAATGAGCGCTATGACGCCGCGCTCGCCATCCTTAAGAGCCCGGCTCCCGATCAGCTGCCCACGCTGGGTCTGACCAAGTGGCGCCCGCTCGGCGGCGAGGATCACCTGATCGACCCTCAGACCGTCTACCTGCTGCAGACCGCCTGCCGCGAGGACAGCTACGACACCTTTAAGGAGTACAGCGCCCGTCTGCACCGCACCGGCCGTGCCGTGCGCCTGCGCGACTTGCTCGACTTTGATGCCAGCGGCCGCACTCCGGTGGCGCTCGACGAGGTCGAGCCCGCGCTCAACATCGTCCGCCGCTTTAACACCGGCGCCATGTCGTACGGTTCCATCAGCAAAGAGGCGCACGAGTGCATGGCCATCGCCATGAACCGCCTGCACGGCCGTTCCAACTCGGGCGAGGGCGGCGAGGATCCGCGTCGCGAGACCCCGCTGGCCAACGGTGACTCCAAGAATTCCGCCATCAAGCAGGTGGCAAGCGCGCGCTTTGGCGTGACGAGCCGCTACCTGTGCAGCGCCTTCGAGATCAAGATGGCCCAGGGCGCCAAACCCGGCGAGGGCGGACACCTGCCCGGCAAGAAGGTCTACCCCTGGATTGCCGAGGTCCGTCAGTCCACGCCCGGCATCGGCCTGATCTCGCCTCCGCCGCACCACGACATCTACTCCATCGAGGACCTGGCGGAGCTTATCTTCGATCTTAAGAACGCCAACCCCGGCGCGCGCGTGTCGGTCAAGCTGGTCAGCGAGGCCGGCGTCGGCACCATCGCCACCGGTGTGGCCAAGGGCGCGGCCGACAAGATCTTGATCAGCGGTCACAATGGCGGCTCGGGCGCCGCTGCGCGCGACTCTATCTGGCATGCGGGCCTGCCGCTGGAGCTTGGCCTTGCCGAGGCCCAGCAGACGCTGCTGCAAAACGGCCTGCGCTCGCGCGTGGTGCTCGAGGCCGATGGCAAGCTCATGGACGGCACCGATGTTGCTGTCGCTTGCCTGTTGGGCGCCGAGGAGTTTGGCTTTGCTACCATGCCACTCATCTCCATGGGCTGCCTCATGCAGCGTGACTGCCAGCAGGATACCTGTCCGGCCGGCATCGCGACGCAAAACTGCCGCCTGCGTCACGGCTTCCGCGGTAAGCCCGAGCACGTTGAGCACTTTATGCTCTTTGTGGCCGAGCAGCTGCGCGAAATCATGGCGAGCCTGGGCTTCCGCACCATCGACGAGATGGTCGGCCATCCCGAGTGCTTGCGCCAGATCGAGGTCCCGGGCAATCGCAAGGCCAACCTGCTCGATCTGTCGCCCGTGCTGGCGAGCGCGACCTGCGAGTTCGGTGCCCATATCCCGGGTGCCGACGGTCGCCACTTCCTGCCGCAGATGGCCGCGGACAGCGAGCTCGACAAGACGCTCGACTCCACGTTGTTCGTGCCCTATACGGCCGATGCCCGTGCGCACCTGCGTCCGATTCGCTTCCGCGCCGATATCGCCAACGTCAACCGCTGCGTGGGCACTATTCTGGGCAACGCGGTGACCAAGGCGCATCCCGAGGGCCTGCCCGCCGGTTCCATCACCATCGATTGCGATGGTTCGGCCGGTCAGAGTTTTGGCGCCTTCCTGCCGCGCGGCATTACGCTCAACGTGTGCGGCGACGCCAACGACTACTTTGGCAAGGGCCTTTCGGGCGGCGAGGTGTCGGTGCGTCCCAACCCGCATGCGACCTACAAGTTCGACGAGAACATCATCGTGGGCAACGTTGCGTTCTTTGGCGCCACGAGCGGCCGCGGCTTCATTAACGGCCTGGCCGGCCAGCGCTTTGGCGTGCGCAACTCCGGCGCCACCGTGGTGGTCGAGGGCTGCGGCAACCATGGCTGCGAGTACATGACGGGCGGTCTGGCGCTCATCCTGGGCGAGGTCGGGCAGAACTTCGCCGCCGGCATGACGGGTGGCGTGGCCTATGTCTTTGACCAGTACGGCACGCTCGATGCCCGCGTGAACCACGAGAGCGTTGAGCTCAAGGCCCCGACGGCCGGCGAGCTGGCGCAGATTCGCGCACTCATCCAGGAGCACGTCGACGCGACGCAGAGCCCGCGCGGCATTAAGCTGCTCTACAGCTTTGAGACGATGAGCAAGCACTTTGTGAAGGTCATTCCGACCGAGTACGAGCGCGTGTTGGCGATTGTCGCCGCGGGTGAGGCCGTGGGCAAGACGCATGCGCAGGGCGAGGAATTGGCGTTTGACATCGTGACCGGTCGCGCGAGCGCCGCGGATGTCGCTCGCTTTGATGTTGCGGGCGTTGCTGCGGGCGCTGCGCCCGTGGTCGCTACCGGCTCTGTTGCTTCGACCAAGAAGGAGGCGTAAGTGCCATGGGTAAGCCCGGTGCTTTTCTTGATATCGATCGCGTGACCCACGAGCTTCGCCCCGTGGAGGAACGCAGTCATGATTTTGATCCGCTGTACGTGGAGCTCGATGACGATGCACGTCGCGCCCAGGCGAGCCGCTGCATGATGTGCGGCGTGGCGTTTTGTCAGATGGGCGCGAGCTTTGGCAAGGCACGCCCGAGCGGCTGCCCGCTGCACAACCTCATCCCGGAGTGGAACGACCTGCTCTGGAACGGG
>USQE01000112.1 GCA_900556675.1 uncultured Collinsella sp. | reverse complement strand
CACGGCACCTTGCCTTTCAATCGTCGGGCATGACCACCAGGTCTATGCCCTCCTCTTTCAAGGCAATCTGCCGCACCTCGAACGGTCGACAAATACTAGAGACTCTTAATACGAGTGCCCGCGGCGGTATCCTCAATGGTGAGGCCCAGGTCCTTGAGCTGATCGCGGATGGCGTCGGCCAGATCCCAGTTCTTGGCGGCGCGGGCCTCGAGAATCTTGGCAGCGGCCTCATCCACGTCGTCGCCCGTGTAGGCGACTAGACCGGCGGCAACGCCCAACAGACCCAGCGGCAGCTCGACCTTGGGCTCGGGAAGCTCAACACCAAACGTATCGAGCAGCTCGGCCAGCGTGTCGGCGGCGGCAAGCGCGGCGGCCTTGTCGGCAGCGTCGCCCGCCTGCTCCAGGTACTGGTTGCACTCGGTCACAAAGCCAAAGACGGCACCCATGGCACCCGCGGTGTTAAAGTCGTCGTCCATGCACTCCTTAAAGGTGGCACGGGTCTCAGCGGCCTTGGCGGCAAACGCCTCGGCGGCAGCCTCATCGGCGTCGGCCGTCGCGTGGCTTGCAGCCCAGCGCAGGTTCTCGACCGTACCGGCGATACGCGTGAGCGAGTTCTCGGCACCCTCCAGGCGCTCCCAAGAAAAGTCGAGCGGCGAGCGATAGCTCGTCTGCAGCATCAGCAGGCGCAGGGCGGCAGCAGAGTGCTGCTCCAGGACCTCGGCCAGCGTAAAGAAGTTGCCGAGCGACTTGGACATCTTCTCGCCGTCTACCAGCAGCATGCCCGTGTGCATCCAGATGTTGGAGAAGCCTTGGTGCCAGGCGCAGGTGGCCTGGGCGCACTCATTCTCGTGATGCGGGAAGGAAAGGTCGGAGCCGCCGCCGTGGATGTCGATCGGAGTGCCCAGGTAGCGATGCACCATGGCGGCGCACTCGGTGTGCCAACCAGGACGGCCCTCGCCCCAGGGGCTCGGCCAGCTGGGCTCGCCGGGCTTGGCGGCCTTCCACAGGGCAAAGTCGAGCGGGTCGTTCTTATCCTCGTTCTCCTCGATGCGCGCGCCAACCATAAGGTCGTCGATGTTGCGGCCCGAGACCTGACCATAGTTGGGATCGCTGCGCACGGCAAAGTACACGTCGCCGTTATCGGCGGCATAGGCATGGCCCTGCTCGATAAGCGTCTTGATCATAGCGATCATGGGGCCGATCTCCTTGGTGGCGCGGGGGCGCACATCGGGATCGAGCACGTTGGCAGCGCGCATGACGCCGATGAACTTGTCGGAGAACTCCGTCGCGACCTCGGCAGCCGTACGGCCCTGCTCGTTGGCGCGCTTGATGATTTTGTCATCGACATCGGTGAGGTTCTGGGCGAACGTGACCTCGTAGCCGCTCGCGATGAGCCAGCGGCGAATCACGTCAAAGCTGATGAACGTGCGGGCATTGCCGATGTGGATGTTGTCGTAGACCGTGGGGCCGCACACGTACATGCGGACCTTGCCGGACTCAATGGGCTGGAACTCTTCCTTTTTATGGGTAGCGCTGTTGTAGATACGCATTCGTTACTCCTTAACGGTTTTCTGTAGCAGGCAGACGGCCCAGGAGCCAATTCCCTCGCCCTGGCCTTCCCAACCGAGCTTTTCGGTCGTGGTGGCGGCGACGCCCACGTTTTCGACGTCAACGCCCAGGGCATGGGCGAGATTGGCGCGCATGGCATCGCGGTGCGGGGTGATCTTGGGCTGCTGGCAGGCAATGGTGCAGTCGGCATCGACAAACTCAAAGCCCAGCTCGCGCGCATAGTCCATCACGCGAGCAAGCAGCACCATCGAGTCGGCGCCCTCGTAGGCAGGGTCGGTGTCGGGGAACAATTTGCCGATGTCTCCCCCGCGGCAGGCGCCCAGAATGGCGTCGGCCGGCGCGTGCGCGAGCACATCGGCATCCGAGTGGCCCAGCAGGCCGCGCTCATAGGGAATGTCGCCCCCGCCGATGATACATCGACGCCCCTCCACCAAACGATGGACGTCGTAGCCATGGCCAATGCGCAGGTTACTGAACATGGGGAAGGTCCTCTCCCTCGGCCATGCGACCGAGCAGAATCGCGGTTACGGGACGCAGATCCTCGGGCACCGTCACCTTAAGGTTATCGCGCGGGCTCTGGACGCAGCGGACACGCCCACCCATGCGCTCGACCAGCGACGAATCGTCCGTGCCGATAAAGCCCTCGGCAATCGCCGCGGCGTGAGCGCGCTTCATAGCATCAACGCTAAAGACCTGCGGCGTCTGCGCTGCCCAGTAGAGCTCACGCGGCGGCGTCTCGACGATATTATCGCCGTCGACGATCTTGAGTGTGTCGATCGCGGGCTGACCGCACACGACACCGTCGAGAGCACGGTCGTTCACGAGCACGTCGATAGCGTGGTCGATAGCCTCGGTGGTAATGAGCGGACGGGCGCCGTCGTGGATAGCGACATATTCGAAACCCGCCGGCACCGCGTGCACGCCGGCGCGGGTGGAATCCTGACGAGTATCGCCGGCATCGGCAAAGCTGATGGGCGTGTCATAGTCAAACGGGTCGATGGCCAGGCGGCGCATCTCGGCACGGCGCTCGGCAGGGCAAACCACGACGATATGGCCGACCTTGTCGCTACGATCGAACGCGCGGATGGACCAGCTCATGAGCGGACGGCCCGCCACGTTAATGAGCTGCTTGCCGCCGGGATTTCCAAAGCGCTGGCCGCTGCCGCCGGCAACGACCACGGCGCATACGGGCGCCATTATGCGTTCCCCTGTTTGGTGCCCTTCATGCGGTACAGCGAGTCCGCAAGAATGGCAGGGTTGTTGACGCCAAAGTCGCCCAAGCGCTCCGGATCCTCGCTGATGTCGTCCATAAGTTCCTGCAGCGAGCCGTACTCGTCGACGATCTTCTCGGCCACGCCGTCGCGCACGACGGACACGCGCGAAAGCGTGCGCAGGCCCAGCGGCGTCATGACGGAGTCCTCGTCCAGGTCGTCGTAACCCAGAACCGCCGCCACATGCTGCGGGTCGGACAAGTCCTTAGGCGTCATGCGGCTAAGCTCGGCGCGAATCTTCTCGGCGTTTGCCTCGGAGGAATCGCTCGCATAGTCGCGGATCATCAGGTCGTATTCGGTATCCATGCTGGAGCCAGCGAGCTGCTCGAGCTGCATCTGCACGAGCTTGCCCTGGTTGCCCAGCTTGACAATGCAATCCTTAAGCTCGGTCTTTGCCTGCTGCATGATCTCGAAGCTCGAGAAAATACCGGTAATGTCGGCGAGCGTGACGTAGTCGTCCAGCTCGAGGGCCGTCAGGCGCAGCAGGGAGCGATCGAGCGACTGACGGGTAGTCTGGAGCGTGGCGACGAGCTGGTTGACCGAGCTCATGATGGTGGTGACAGGCTGGATCTCGTAGCTCTTGCCGTGAACGTACACGTTGACGACGGCACGACGGGCCGAGACCGAGATCACGATGGCATCGGTGAGCACCGACATGCGAGCGGCGGTGCGGTGACGCATGCCCGTCTCGCTCGTGGCAAGCGAGGGATCAGGATTGAGGTGGAAGTTGGCGCGCAGGATCTGGGTGAGGTCGCCGTCGATAACGATAGCACCGTCCATCTTGGAGAGCTCGAACAGACGGTTCGAGGTGAACGAAATGTTGAGCGGGAATCCGTCGTTGCCGGCAGCGAGTACGTTTTCGGTGTCGCCGACGCAGATAAGGGCGCCCAGGTGACCGGCGATGATCATGTCGAGGGCGGTGCGGATCGGCTGACCAGGTGCCGTCAGGCGGATGGCCTGTTCCATACGCTTTTGCAGCTCGTTCTTATCCAAGGCATCGCTCCCATCGTATACGCTCCATAAACGCTAAATAGTTTCTCACGGTTTGTCCCTGCGGCGCTTGCGAAATCCGATGCTTACAGAATGAGCGAACACCGCTGAGAGCCCAACCCAAATGGGCTGCTTATGTGGTAGCATCGGTAATCACATGAATGAGGGAGTAGTCGCGTGACCGGGTTCGCCTCCGGTGGCGCGGCAAGTCAACATACTGGCCGATGCGGTCTGGCTTGCCTTAATGAACGAGACTCGTGGTTGTGCGCGCAACGCGTACGCCACGGGTCTTTTTTGTTGCTCCCCCAAGAGGTACACGCGGGCTCGCCCGCAGAGAGGGAGCCAGACTATGGGACTCGCAGAGCTCGTGTTGCTCGCCGTTAGCCTTTCGATGGACGCCTTTGCCGTTTCCATCTGCAAGGGTCTCGGCATGAAAAAGATCAACCTTAAAGTCGCCGTGGTGCTCGGCCTGTTCTTTGGCGGCTTTCAGGCCGGCATGCCCGTGATCGGATGGGCGCTCGGCAGTCAATTCATGGGCATCATCGGGCCCATCGACCATTGGATCGCCTTTATCCTTTTGGCCTTCATCGGCGGCAAGATGCTGTGGGAGGCCTTTACCGAGGACGAGGACGAGAGCGACAACAAGAATGCCGAGAAGATTGACCTGATAGAATACCTGGTTCTCGCCATTGCCACCTCGATTGACGCCCTGGCCGTAGGCATCTCGTTTGCGGCGCTCTCGGTTGACATCGTGCCCGCTGTATCGCTTATTGGCATCACAACCTTTATCCTCTCCATCGCCGGCGTGGCGATCGGCCATACCTTTGGCGCGCGCTACGAAAAGCCTGCCACCATCGTGGGCGGCGTCGTGCTCATCCTCATCGGACTTAAGATCTTGCTTGAGCATCTGGGGATCCTCACGATATAAAAAACGCCTCTCATAAGCTCAACGTCAACGTGGAAGTCTCATGCAGAGTTTTGCATAAGGCCTTTTCGTGCAGACTTTTGCATGTCATACTGATATGCAAAAGTCTGCACGTTAGGAGATTGCCGTGGATACCTTTCCCATCACCACGCCGCGCCAAGCTGGCATCTACGTGCGCCAGGCACGCGAGTCACAGGGGATCACCCGTGCGACCCTCGCTAAAAAAGCCGGTGTTTCGGAGCGCCTGCTCGCATCGCTCGAACTGGGAGATGCCACGGGCATTCGGCTCGACAAGTTGCTGGCGGTTT
>USQE01000111.1 GCA_900556675.1 uncultured Collinsella sp. | reverse complement strand
AAGAATGCCTTCGAGCTCAATGCCCACGCGCTCGCGAGCTACGGCATCGAGCAGCGGCGAGCACTCGGCAAGCGCCTGTTTGGTCTTAGACTCGATCATAAAATCCAGACAGCAGGCAAAACGCACCGCGCGCAGCATGCGAAGCGCGTCCTCGTTAAAGCGACGCTTGGGATCTCCGACGGCACGGATAAGTTTACGCTCAAGGTCGCCTTGGCCATCGTAGCGCTCGGGATGCCAGGCCATAGCGTTAACGGTAAAGTCACGGCGCGCCAGATCGTCCTCAAGCGAAGCCGCACGCTCCACACTCTGGGGATGGCGGCCATCGGTGTAAAAACCGTCCAAGCGATACGTCGTGACCTCAATGCGCTCGCCATCGCAAATGGCCGTGATGCCGCCAAATTTAATGCCCGACTCAACCACAGCAATGTCAGCCGACTCGAGCGCCGCCTTGGACTCCTGCCACAAGCCGCTGCAGCACATATCAACATCGTGGCTGGGGCGCCCCATCAGGGCATCACGCACCCAACCGCCAACATACCAAGCCTCAAGACCGGCTGCCTCGAGCGCACGCAGGACACGGATGGAGGCATTGGTCGGCTGCGTACCGTTGAGCGAAACATTGCACATAGCTATGGCCTCCTGCGCCTGCAAACGTTAATCGATGGTTCTCAAGAAGTCTAGCAAGAAACGAGCATGCGCGCACATGCAATCGTATCGTCGATTCGAACGAACGGGACAGTAAGCGCCACAGGCGGCCATAACGCAAAAAAACACCCGCCTCGGAGATCCAAAGCGGGTGTTCGACAACGACATATCGATGCGGCTAGCAGACCTGGCGAACCTCAATGTGCTTCTTATATTCGTCCACCTTGGCAAAATCGCCCAGACCGGGGCACTCCACCACGTTGGCGCCGGTGGCCATCGAGAGGCGCAGGGCATCCTCAACACGCTCGGGAGCGTCGTGCCACACGGACAGGAAGGCGGCAAGTGAGGAGTCGCCGGCGCAGACCGTCGACAGCAGCTTGACCTCAAAGGTGCGGTTGGCAAACCAGATGTGCTCTCCGTTGGAGAAGTACGCGCCCTCGCCGCCAAGGGTCAGCAGTACGTTCTTAGCGCCTTTGGCGTGCAGCTCGGCCATCGCGCCCTTAACGGACTCGTCGTCGCCACCGCTCACCTTAATGCCAAAGATGTCGAGCAGCTCGTCATCGTTGGGCTTAATGAGCAACGGCTCCATGGCAATGAGGTCAGCCAGCTGATGGCTCGAGATATCGAGCACGAACTCGGCGCCCTTCGCCTTAACACGGCGAAGTACCTCGGGCAGGAAACCCTCGGAGGTGTTGGGAGGCAGCGAGCCGCTAATGACCAGGCAGGTCATGTCCTCGAGCGAATCAATGAGCTCAAACATCTCCTGCTCGTTGGCAGCATTGATGGCAGCGCCTGCATTGACCATGTTGTACTCGGTGTCGGGACCGGCGTTGAGGAAGACATTGACGCGCGTTATGCCGTCAGTCCACACGGGCTTGACGGGCACGCCCAGGGCCTCGGCGCCCTTGACGATAAACTCGCCCGAGAAACCGGCAAAAAAGCCCAGGATCGTGGTGTCGACGCCGTAGTGATCGAGGGTGAACGAGACGTTAAGACCTTTGCCGTTGGGCGTATAGACCGCATTGCGCGTGCGGGTGACGGTGTTGGCGGAAAGACCGTCGCAGGCAATGTTGTAGTCAATGGCGGGATTTGCAGTGAGCGTGTAAATCATGTAAGTTCCTTTCACAAGGCAACGTGTTAATGAAAGTATATTCCACGCTTCGGGAAAAGACCATAGCAACTCGGCGAACGGTGTAGAACGCGTGCAGGGCGGCGGGATGACGGGCAAAAGAAACAGGATCCTTGTCCTGTCGCTCGCCCACAATATACAAAAATGGCGCCCCAGCCTAAACCGGGACGCCATACACGCGAAAATAATGAGTTTCGCTTACTTGCGATCGAGCTTGCGGACAGCAACGCGCTTGCTGTACTCATCGACGTGACCGAAGTCGCCGATGCCGACGGACTCGGCAACGTTAGCGCCGGTAGCCATAGCGAGCTTCATGGCCTCCTCGACGTTGTCGCGATCCCTGTACCACTTGTGCAGGAACGCAGCGAGGGTGCAGTCGCCGGCGCAGACAGAAGAGACCAGCTTGATGTTGAACTCACGCTTGGCGTACCAGATGTCCTCGCCGTTGGAGAAGTAAGCGTCGCCGCGGCTACCACGGGTGAGCAGCACGTTCTGAACGCCGGCGTCGTGTGCGAGCTTCATGGCAACGCGGACCTCGTCGTCGGTGTCGACCGGCACGCCGAAGATGGCCTTCATCTCGTGATGGTTCGGCTTAATGAGCAGCGGCTTCTTGTGAGCGAGCTCCTTGAGCTTGTCGGAGGACAGGTCCAGGACGACGTCGGCGCCACGAGCCTGAGCGTGCTCCATAACCTGGGCCAGGAAGTCGGGCGTAGCTTTGGGAGGCACGGAGCCGGAGACAATCAGGCACTCAAGATCGCCCGCGGTGTCCAGGATGTTGTAGAGCTCCTTCTGATGCTCCGGCGTAATCGGGGCGCCGGGGTTCAGGATGCCGTACTCGTGCTGGCCATCGTTGACGTAGGTGTTGATACGCGTGATGCCGTCGGTCCAGACCGGGCGGCACAGGCAACCCAGGTTCATGACCTCCTCGACGATAAACTTGCCCGTGAAGCCAGCGAAGAAGCCGAGCGCGACGGTGTCGACGCCCATCTTCTTAAAGGCGAAGGACACGTCGAGGCCCTTGCCGTTGGCCGTGTAGCTGGCCGAGCCGGTGCGGACGTTTTCGTCGGGCTCGAGCGGAGAGCTCGAAACCGTCATGTCGACAGCCGGGTTAGCGGTTAGCGTGTAGAACATTTACAGTACCCCCTGTATATGTGAGGGCCGCGTGGCCGGCCCATTCCAACCACGCGGTTACCTCTGATACCAAATTAGCGAGCTGCGGACTCGAGCAGTGCCTTGACCTCGGCGGCAGTGTTGCAGGCGAGTGCCTTCTCGGCGAGCTCGTCGCACTCGGCCTTGGTCCACTGGCTGATGGTCTTGCGGGCGCGCAGGATCGACGGAGCGCTCATCGAGAACTCCTCCAGGCCCCAGCTGATCAGCAACGGCTCGAGCAGCGGATCGGCAGCGGCCTCGCCGCACATACCGACCATGATGCCGGCCTTCACGCCGCTCTCGATGATGTTCTTGAGCGAGCGGAGCACGGCGGGATAGTACACCTGGTACAGGTTGGAGATGGTGTCGTTGCCACGGTCGGCGCACATGGTGTAGCCGATCAGGTCGTTGGTGCCGATGGAGAAGAAGTCGGCGACCTCGGCAAGACGGTCAGCGAGCAGCGAAGCGGCGGGCGTCTCGACCATGATGCCGACCTCGATGTTCTCGTTGAACTTGCGACCCTCTTCGGTCAGCTCGGCCTTGCACTGCTCGACGAGCTCCTTGACAGCCACGACCTCCTCGACGCAGGTGACGAGCGGGATCATGATCTTGACGTCACCGAAGGCGCTGGCGCGCAGCAGGGCGCGGAGCTGGACCTTGTACTGGTCGGGATTGGCCAGGCAGTAACGCACAGCGCGGAAGCCCATGAAGGGGTTGTCTTCCTTGACCATGTGCAGGTACGGGATCTCCTTGTCGCCGCCCACATCAAGCGTACGAATGATGACCGGAGCGCCCTTGAGCGCGCTGGCGACCTTGCGGTAGGCGTTGAACTGCTCCTCCTCGGAAGGAAGCTCAGCAGAGTCCATGAACAGGAACTCGGAGCGGAACAGACCGATAGCCTCGGCGTCGTGATCGAGCGCGTTGGGCACGTCATCGGGGTTACCGATGTTGCAGGCAATGATCTTCTTGATGCCATCGGCAGTCACAGAAGGCTTGCCGCGGAAGGCCTCGAGGGCTGCCTTCTCGGCAGCGAAGGCCTCGGCCTTGGCGGTGTAGGCGGCGAGCGTCTCCTCGTCGGGATCGGCCTCGACGATGCCCTTGCCACCGTCGACGACAACGGTCATGCCGTTGCGCAGTGCGGTGCAGCTGTTGGAAACCGAAAGGACAGCCGGGATCTCGAGGGCGCGCGCGATAATCGCGGAGTGCGACGTACGGCCACCGGTCTCGGTGACGATACCGGCAACGTGGGCCTTATCGATCGTGGCGGTCATGGACGGCGTAAGGTCGTGCACGACAACGACGGTGTTCTCGGGCAGGACGGAAAGGTCGACGACCTCCTTGCCCAGCAGCTCGGCCAGAATACCGGTGCGGATGTCGGCGATATCGGCCGCGCGCAGACGGAACATCTCGTCGTCCATGGACAGGAACATGTTCTCGAACATGGTCGAGGTGTCCATGAGCGCCTGCTCGGCGCAGGTGCCGCCGTCAATGGCGGCGTTGATGGCGTCGGTCATGCCCGGGTCCTGAGCCAGAACGATGTGTCCGCTCATGATCTCGGCCTCGGCCTCGCCCACCGTCTCCTTCATGTGGTCGGCCTGAGCCTGGGTCTTCTCGCAGAAGACCGAAAGAGCGGACTGATAGCGCTCCTTCTCTGCTGCCGAATCAGCAACCTGGTGCGGCTCAAACGTCAAGTCGGGATCGACGGCGACCATGACGGTGCCGATACCGATGCCCTCGGAAGCGTTGACTCCCTGATACATTCCCATTCCTCTCTCCGTGTCATGTGATAAAGCGTTTTGCCATATCCATGACAAAAGAGCGCAGCTACCTTAAAACAGGTCACTGCGCTCCCAAATATGAACTTAGTTGTTCAACATGCGACCCGTTTGAGTTCTACTCGCCAAGACCGCTCTTGATGAGCTCAATGGCAGCAGCCAGAGCCTCGGCCTCGTCAGCGCCGTCGCACTTGACCTCGACCTCGGTGCCGCAGGGGATACCAGCAGCCATGAGGGCCATCGGGGACTTGCCGTTGACCTCCTTCTCGGGGGTGACGACCGTCACGTCGCAGGCGTACTTGCCCATGGTGGAGGCGAAGAGGCCAGCCGGACGCATGTGAAGACCCTGAGGATTAACGAGGGTAGCCTTCTCAGAAACCATAATTGACTCCTTTTTGTGTTTAACCCCTGTCAG
>USQE01000110.1 GCA_900556675.1 uncultured Collinsella sp. | reverse complement strand
GCCTTTGCTGATTGCCGAGGACTTCGCTTTCTATCAGCGCCATCTGCCGGGCGTGTTCTTCTTGCTGGGCACGGGCGTGCCGGAGGCGCAAGAAAACCCGATCGACGCAGACGGCTGCCCAGCCTATGCGATGAGCGCCCTTCACACTGATACCATGCTCTTTGACGAGGAAACCCTACTCAAGGGCCTCGATGTCTACAAACGATTGCTTGACTTGGAGTGACGATGGAACGACGTCGACAGTCTGCCGTGTATAGTCCGGGTGGGTGCGGGTGCGGCTTGTTGTTGCTCCCGGTTATTGCTGTGAGCATTGGCGTGATGTTTGCGCTTGCTGGACTGGCGGCAGCGGCACTTGTGCTGTTGATTGTGGCCATTGGCGTGACGATTTGGCTCTGCCGCAATCGCGAGCAACGCCGTGCCGACGGTAACACCAATGTCGGCTGGGTCGTCTTCCTGATTATTGCGTACCCGCTGAGCATCAGTTACTTGGCGTTCTTTATCCTGTTGCTCATCAGCACCTTTACTGGGGAATCCGTCACGGTGGGGTAGGCTTCGACAAGCTTCTTGAGGATGAAACGAAAAAGGGGTCGGATGGGCGTTTTGCCCATCCGAACCCTTTCGCACGGTAGTTAATTCGGTCTCCTACTTTGCTGCCTCGCGGCGAGCGACCTCGTCGATCAAGATGGCATCGCCGTGCTTGGCGGCGGCAATGCTCGCGGCCATAAACATGCCCATTGCCGTGATGTAGGCGAAGAGCATCGACGGCGCCACGTCCATAACGATGCCGGAGAGAATCGGTGTCGCCACCTGAGCCGCCATGCTCACGGTGTAGTAGTAACCGGAGTAGCGGCCCACGCTTTGGGAGCTGCAGCACTCCAGAATCATCGTGTACACGCACAGGTCCACGCCGCCCAGCGCAACGCCCATCAACAAAAAGACGCCGTACAGCACGGGCGAGAAACCGGGTGCCAGCCAAAGAAGCGCGGGGCATAAAACCATGATGACGGCGGTGCCCAGGGCGACCTTTTTACGGCCGATTTTGAGCGAAAGATTTGCCAAGGGTACGTAGCTTAGCAGCGCGCCTGCAATCGTCACGATATTGATGATGGCATAGGAACCGCCCTCCATGCCGTAGAACATATCGGCATAGCGGCTGATATTGGTGGTCATGGCGTTATAGCTCATGTAATAGAAAAACGTTGCGGCGAGCAGCATGATGATGGAGCGGCGTACGCCGGCGTCTGCAATGCGATTTTTACCGCCGGCCTCGGGGGAGTCATCTTTGTCAATCTGATCCTCGTCGATGCCCATGGACAGCGATTTCTCGCGCATCTTTTCGACGAGGGCGGGCTCACGGACAAAGACGCCGTAGACAACGGCCGACACGAGGATAAAGGCGGTCTGCAAGATAAAAAGCGGAAGATAATCGGGTTTGTCGGCCTTGGGAACCATGACCGAGATAGCGACGAGCATAAGGCCCGTTCCCGCATAGCCGACGATCTTTTCGATCGAGTCCGCCTTGGTTCGCAGTGGGCGAGGCGTAATATCGGCCACGATGGCAACCGTCATGGTGCGGTAGGCGCATATTGCCAAAAGCGTGAGGATAATCGCGCCAATGAGCAGAGGTAGGCTGCCCATGTTGTTGGCAATCGCGATGAGCGGGACGGAGAGCATTGCTACCGCGGAGCCGCCCAAGATAAAGGGCGTTCGGCGCCCGAGTTTGCTTGTGCAACGGTCCGAGAGGATGCCAAAGAGCGGAAGCAGGAACAGGCCAAAGACATTATCGATGGCCATGATCGCGCCGGTGAGCGAGTTGGATAGGCCAAAGGTCCCTGTGAGCATCTTGGGAACGATGCCGTCGTAGACCTGCCAAAAGCTGATCATGCCCATAAAGGGTAGGGAGGCGAGGGCGACGGCCTTGGTGTCGAGCCGGGCCGCCCGCTTAAGATTTGGTTGGGTCATGCTGGTTCTCCTGGTCGGTAAAAACGGGGAGGGGCGCTATCGGCCCTCCTGTCCTACAGTTGTTCGAGGTTGGCAAGAAACGCCACATAGAATTCGATGCCGCGCTTGTAGACGTCGACGCCGATGCGTTCGTTGGCGGCATGGATGAGCTTGCGCGCCTCGCCCGAGTAGATAAAGCCGCAGAAGCGGTAGACGCGATCGCAGATCTCGTTGAACTCGCGCGAGTCGGTGCAGGAGTTCTGCACGTAGGGGGCAAAGCCGGCCTCGGGATAGACACCAGACACGCAGCGATGGATGTAGTTGAAGGCGGCATCGTTTTCGTAAGGCGAGATGGGCGCGGGCTCGGTGTAGGAAATCGCCTCGTTGATTTCGACGGTGACATGGTCGGGGCTTACGCCCGAGGCGCGGCACTGCTGAGCGGCGAGCCTGCGAGCGCGCTCAACGGCATCGGCGATGGTCTCGAACGGAGCGATGCGAACGTTGAAATTGGCGCGAGCGATCGGTGGCAGCACGTTATGCGCGTTGGAGCCTTCGAGCTGCGTGAGCGCATAGGTTGTGCGCAGCATGGCCGAGGTCTCGGGGCTGGCGGCCATAATCTTGGTAACCGCGGGGCGTGTGAGCCAGAGGTTGCCAAAGATTGCCTGAAACGTCGCGCTGCTGCGGGCACCCAGCTCGGTCAGTGTGGCCTCGACGGCGGGCGTGAGCTGCGGCTTGCCGGGGTTGGCCGAGATAGTCTCGCATACACGGCAGAGAAGACGGCAGGCATCGTTTGCCGCAGGCGTAGAGGCATGGCCGCCGTCGGCGCGCGCCGTGACGGTAAGGTCGACGTGGCCCTTCTCGGACACGCCTACCATGGCAACGGGTTCGGTGACGCCGAGCGGGGCGTCGGTTGCCACTGCGCCACCCTCATCGAGCACCATATAGGGATGGATGTTATGCTCGCGAAGCCACTGCACTGCATGGGTTGCAGTAGGTGCGGCGATTTCCTCGCCATCGCTCGAGAAGAACCAGACATCGCGCGGGGGAACGAAGCCCTGGGCAATCAAATGCTCGGCGGCCTCGAAGAAAGCCGAGACGATGCACTTGGTGTCGAGTGATCCGCGGGCCCAGATCTCGCCGTCGATGATCTCGGCTCCAAAGGGGTCATGCTTCCAGTCTTGGCCCTCGACGGGCACGACGTCCTGATGCGCCATCATGACGATGGGGTCCAAGGCGGAATCGGCGCCAGGCCAACGCAGGAGCATGCCAAAGTCGTCGATGCGTGTGAGCTCGGCGACTTTAAAGAAATGCGGATAAAGTCGCTGAAGTGTGGGAATCCATTGGCTGAAGGGCTCATCGTCGCGCTCGGCGATGTTCTCACGCGAAACGGTGGGGATGCTCAGCAATTCGCAAAAGCGCTCGACGGCTGCCTCGTCTGCTTTGTAGGTGCCTGCATCAAGAGGCGTGCCCTGTGCGACCGATACCGATGCTCCCATGGTGGGACTCCTTTCGTGTTGTATATCGAATACGTCAAGATTATCGCCCGCACTGCGCGTGGGAAATGGCGAAACGCGTTGTTCATTTGCGGGGGGCGGGTCGGATAGCCTTAGCCGACGATGACCGTGCCGTCTTCGGCCACGGTGATGGCGTCTCCGGTCGACACGGCATCGAGAAACTCATCGCCCAGGTTGTCAATGGTGGGCATGGGGGTGTCGGTCCATACACCCGAGAGGATCGCGCCAGCGGCGGCAAGGCTGTCAATGGGTTTGGAAAACAGCAGGCATGCGGGTTGGCGCCCCATTTTGGTGGCGCAGAAGAGCACCATGCCGCCTGTGGTGGAGCCGATAGTCTGCGGAAGGCACAAAGCACATCCCGCCAAAGGTTTGCCGTACAAGTCGGGATTGTTTTGGTCGGAACACATGGCCTTTTTGTCGCCAAACATCAGTGCCTTCTGAAACGATGCGAGTGTGTTGAGCCCTCCGTGAGAGACAAGTGCCTTGGCATGGGCAGTTCCGGGGACAACGACGCGGCCGTGAAAGATTTTTTCCATGAGGAGTCGCCTTTCTATTTGATTGGTTTTCCGGTGGTGACGTAGGCGAGCACCTCGTCGTCGGTGTAGTAGCGCGATGCCGAGTACGTACGCAACTTGTTGGAGTTGGTGATGATGGGCATGCTGCCGCACAGCGGGTTGTTGGTGTACATAAGCGGGCAGATGCTCGAGACGACGGCACCGGTAGTCGAGAGGCGTCTGTATGCCGCAGTCTTGCGGAAGGCGTCTGCCACGGATGGGGCGGCGGTCAGTACGGTGGGTACTTGCACGCGGCACTTGCCGGAGGCGCTCAGCCCATCGCAGATGGCGTCTGCCCAATGGGCGAGTTGTGCAGACGAGAGGTGGGGGCAGCCGATGAAGGCAAGCTTGGGGCGCGCGCCCGGGTTCTTCCACATAACGGGGTAGCTCGAGCGGATGCGTTCCAGCTCGGCGTCGTCAATGCGATAGATTTGGGCGTCTGGTGCTATGAGGTGTTCGCCTTGTTCGACGGCCTCGGGCGTGATGCCGTCCACGTGGTAGAGCCCGACAGCGCCGTTCGATGCGCTGGCGGCGCCCATGTCCTTAAGGTAGTCCTGCGTGCCGGGTGTGAGTTCGCGGCCAAGCCAGCGGTCGAGGCCTTTAATGTAAGGGACGTCTTCCATCACCTTCATGCCAATGGCGCTGCCAAGCACTTGCGCTTCGGGCTTGCGCTTACAGTCGACTTCGATGATCCAGGTCGCCTTGCGGCCCTCATCGGTGAGCAGGCCGAATTCCGGGACAAAGCCGGCAATTGAGCCGAACATCTCGATGATGCCGGAGTTGCGATTGCAGCGAGCGCCCAGCACGGAGTTGGCAAAGACCACGGCGCTGCTTTCTGCCCAGCTTAGGATGTCGCCACGCCGAGGTCGATTGCCAACCTCGGGCTGGTAGCAGGTGCAGGTGAAAGCATCGTTGTCCAATAGACCCATGCTGCGCAGCTGTGCCTCATAATCGTCTTGTTTGGAATACATTATCTTGAACAGCAGCTTTTGCAGCGGGTTGGCCGGGACGGCGGGGTCGAGGGGCCTCGGGTCGACCGAGAATGACTGACCGGACAGGGCGCCGTCTTTCAGCAGCTCATCCATAAGGTCATAGACTGGACCG
>USQE01000109.1 GCA_900556675.1 uncultured Collinsella sp. | reverse complement strand
ACAGCGTTTTGCAACCGAGATTTTTAAAAAATGCCTAAAATGGCTCAGACTGCCGACATTGGGAAACGGGGTGCGCTATGGCGCAGATGAGAATCAAGGACATTGCCGCCGAGGCGGGCGTGAGCCCGGCCACGGTCTCGCGCTATCTCAACAACCGCCCCGGGCAAATGACCGAGGAGACCCGTGCTCGCATCGCGGCAGTTATCGAGCGCACCGGCTATCGCCCACGTGCCGCCGCGCGCAATCTGCGCAGCTCGCGTACGAACCTCATCGGTGTGATTCTGGCTGACATCGCCAACCCGTTCTCGAGCGCCATGCTCGAGGGCCTTTCCGCCAGCGCCGCGGCGCGCGGCTGCTCGCTCATGACGGCCATTAGCGGCAACGATCCCGCTAAGGAAGCGGAGTCGCTCACCAGACTTATCGATGCCGGCGTGGACGGCCTGGTCGTCAACACCTGTGGAGGCAATGACGAGGCGATCGCCGCGGCAGCGGGACGTCTGCCCGTCGTGCTGCTCGACCGCGACGTTGCCGACGGCGGTGTTGACCTGGTGACATCTAACAACCGTGAGCTGGTCGCCGGCTTGGTAGACGCCTTGGCAGCTGCGGGCAGCGAGCGTCTGTGCCTGCTCACCGAGGCAAGCGACGATAGCCCCGTGCGTCGAGAGCGCGCCGAGGCCTTTGCCGACGAGCTTTCGCGCCGCGGCCTTGCGGGCGAGGTCGTCACCCTGGCCGACGGTGGCGCCACGGGCGTTGGCCGTTTGGACAAGACCATCCGCGACTACGCGGGCAAAAGGCTCGGCCTTATCGCCGTCAACGGCCTGGTTTTCCTGCGTCTGACCGAGGCGCTGGCGCAGCTTGGTCCCTCGCTGCCGGCGGGGCTCAAGATCGCGACGTTTGACGACTACCCCTGGAACCATGTGCTCTTTGGCGGCGTCACCACGGCCGCGCAGGACACCCTCACCATTGCCGAGCGCGTAGTCGAGCGCCTTTCCAAGCGCATCGACGTCGTTACCACCACCGTGGGCGAGGCCGCAAAGCTGGCGCCCAAACGCATCGAGATCCCCGGCCACATCGAACACCGCGCATCGACCTCGCGCTAACCGCTCGTTCGCAACGGCCTGTTCGCGCACGTTTTTTGAGCGCTTGATACGCTTTAACCCTGCGGAAACATTTTTCTGCGATAGTATCTGCGATATAGACCAGTCGAAACCCGCCCGAAAGAAAGGGGAGCGACATGAACCAGCAGAACATCGATTACGTACTCCGCTCTGTAGAGCAGCGTGACATCCGCTTTGTGCGTCTGTGGTTTGTCGACATTCTCGGCCGCCTCAAGAACTTTGCCATTAGCCCCGAGGACCTCGAGGTCGCTTTTGAGGAGGGTATTGGCTTTGACGGCTCCGCCATCGAGGGCTTTGCCACGCCCGAGGAAGCCGACATGCTGGCGTTTCCCGATGCTTCGACCTTCCAGATTCTGCCGAGCCACAACGGCGTTGCCCGCGTGTTCTGCGACGTGTGCACTCCCGACCGCAAGCCCTTCGCCGGCGATCCGCGCGATGCCCTGCGCCGCATGTTCCGCAAGGCCGAGAAGGCTGGCTATCTGCTCAACGTGGGCGCCGAGCTGGAGTATTACTACTTCCCCGACGAGCACACCCCCGAGCCGCTCGACAACGTGGGCTACTTCGATCTTTCGGTGAGCGATGCCGCCCGCGACCTGCGTCGCAACACGGTCCTCACGCTCGAGAAGATGTCCGTGCCCGTGGAGTACACCTTCCACGCCGCCGGTCGCTCGCAGCACGGCATGAGTCTGCGCCACGCCGAGGCCCTGAGCATGTCCGACGCCATCACCACGGCCAAACTCATCATTAAGCAGCAGGCCTACGAGAGCGGTTGCCACGCCTCCTTTATGCCCAAGCCGTTGGCAGGCGAGGACGGCAGTGCTATGTTCCTGTGCCAGTCGCTGTTCGACCACGACGGCAACAACGTCTTTTGGGGCGAGGACGACGAGAAGTACCATCTTTCCGACGTCGCCAAGCACTACATGGCCGGCATCCTGGCGCATGCCCGCGAGATCAGCGCCATCACCAACCCCACGGTCAACTCGTACAAGCGCATCACCACGGGCGGCGACTCCGTGCCGCAGTACGCCACGTGGGGCCTGCGCAACCGCGCGAGTATGGTCCGCATCCCGGTCTACAAGCCCGGCAAGCAGCTGTCCACGCGCATCGAGCTTCGCAGCCCCGACCCCATGGCCAACCCGTACCTGGTCAACGCCGTCACGCTGGCGGCTGGTCTGGACGGCATCGAGCGCAAGCTGGAGCTCCCGCCCGAGGCAACGGCCGAGACGCTCAAGCTCACCGACCGCCAGATGGTCGAGGCCGGCTACACGCCGCTGCCGCGTTCGCTCAAAGAGGCGCTCGACGTGTTTGAGGACTCGCAGTTTATGAAGGATGCCCTCGGCGAGCATATCCATAGCTTCTTCCTCAAAAAGAAGCGCGACGAGTGGCATAAGTTTGAGTCTACGATCACCGAGTGGGAGATCAAGCACTACCTGGCGAACTCCTAATCGCGCTGGCTTGTTCCAGTACGATTGAGCTCATTTCTTTGGAGGCCGATATGTCCGAAAAGAGTGCCCTGTTCATGGCGCGCACGACGCGCTTCCACGAGTTTGCCCGCAGCTTGACGACCACCCTGGGTGTCGAGGTGAGCCTGGCAACCCCCGATTCGCCGACTGCGGCGCACGACTTTGACCTGCTGATCCTCGATTCCGACGGCATTCGCAGCGACCGCATCGATCAGATTGCCAAGTGGCTTGACGATCGTGGCGGCGTCCCCATGCTGGTGATCGTCGACGATGAGGCCCTTGGCACCCTGCGCCTGCCGAATCACGCGCATGCCGACTTTGTGTGCCCCACGGCGACGCCCAACGAGCTTAAGGCTCGCGCGCAGCGCCTGATGGGCGAGGAAGAGACCGTCGCCGCCGACGATGTGCTCAACATCGATAACCTCGAGATTAACCTGGCTACCTACCAGGTGACGCTCGATAACGAGCCCATCGACCTGACGCTGATGGAGTATTCGCTGCTGAGCTTTTTGGCGACGCACCCCAACCGTGCCTACAGCCGCGAGGTGCTGCTGCACCGCGTGTGGGGCTTTGAGTACTGCGGCGGTACGCGTACCGTCGACGTGCACATCCGACGCATCCGCTCCAAGGTGGGCCCGCAGATCGCGGCACACATCACCACCGTCCGCGGCGTGGGTTATCTGTTTAAGGATTAGATTTCCACCACAAAGGGGACAGGCACCATTGTGGTGGTTTTGCCGCAGGCCGGGTCCTTTTGGGCCTGCAACAGAACTTAAGCCTTCCTAAAAGATTGCGTTCTCATACACGTATGCCCGCATATTGGGGCACAACTCAACGTGAACAATGATGGCCCGCCACATGTTTGGCGGGCCTTTGGTTATTAGACGAAAGGATCGCAGCCATGAGCGAGAACGATTCCCAGCGTCCTCAGGATGCGGGCAATGCCGGCGATACTCAGCAGCAGCCGCGCGTGCAGGTGGAGTCGACGCCTGCCGGCAGTAACATTCCCTACGTGCAGGCTTACGATACACAGACCGGCCAGCCGCTGGGCGGTCAGCAGGTTGTAAACAAGCACACGGTGGTCAAGACCAAGACCAAAAAGCTGCCGATCTTTATTACGGCACTCGCCGGCTGTGCCTGCGGAGCCCTGCTGGTCATTGCGCTCATTATGAGCGGCACGCTCAATATTGGCGGCGGAAAGAATGCCGTGACGGCGGGTGCTTCGGGTTCTTCGACGCAAAAGATCACGATTGACTCCGAGGACACCACGCTGGCCGAGGCCGTCTCTGCCAAGGCGTTGCCCTCCGTCGTTTCCATCACCGCCACTTCGAGCGGCAGCCAGAATGGCTCGCTTTCGCAGTCTGCTGATGAGTCGGATAGCTCGGGCAGCGTCGGTTCGGGCGTGGTGCTCGATACCGAGGGCCACATCCTCACCAACAACCACGTGGTCGATGGTTACGACCAGTACGTGGTGACCATGGACGACGGCACCACCTATGAGGCCGAGTTCGTGGGCAACGACGCCTCGAGCGACCTGGCCGTCATCAAGCTCAAGGACGCCGACGCCTCCAAGCTCACGCCGATCGAGATCGGTGACTCCTCCAAGCTCAACGTGGGCGAGTGGGTCATGGCGATCGGTTCGCCGTTCGGCAACGAGCAGTCTGTCTCCACGGGTATCGTCTCGGCGCTCTATCGCTCCACGGCTATGAGCTCTACCAGCGGCAACACCATCTACGCCAACATGATCCAGACCGATGCCGCCATCAACCCGGGCAACTCCGGCGGCGCGCTCGTCAACGACAATGGCGAGCTGGTGGGTATCAACTCGCTCATCGAGAGCTACTCGGGCTCCAGCTCGGGCGTGGGCTTTGCTATTCCCGTTAACTACGCCAAGGACATTGCCGACCAGATCATCGGCGGCAAGACGCCGGTGCACCCGTACCTGGGAGCCACGCTTTCGAGCGTCAACGCGCTCAACGCTCGCACTAACAAGCTGAGCACCGATAGCGGTGCGTACGTGGCGAGCGTCGTTGAGGACGGTCCTGCCGCAAAGGCCGGCATCCAAGAGGGCGATGTCATTACCAAGCTGGGCGACGACGAGATCTCGAGCGCCGATGGCCTGATCATCGCGCTGCGCAGCCACGACGTGGGCGAGAAGGTCGAGATCACGCTCATGCGCGGCAAGGACGAGAAGAAGGTCACCGTCGAGCTTGGCTCCGACGAGGAGCTGCAGAACCAGCAGCAGGACGACAGCGCGACTGACACCGGCAACGGCGGTATTACCGACGAGCAGCTGCGCCAGTATCTGGAGGAGCTGCTGGGCCAGCAGGGCCAGGGCTACGGTCAGGGTTTCTAACGAGCCGTATCGCACATACCGATGCCAGAGGGGCTGTCCCATCAACGTGGGACAGCCCCTCTTTTCTTATTGATCCGTTGGGGACGGAGAAAAACGGATCACTTGGGGCTGATAAGAGCATGGTTGGATCGCGCGATCCACCCCGGTCCGTCGACTGCCGATTCGGTGCGGTTCGAA
>USQE01000108.1 GCA_900556675.1 uncultured Collinsella sp. | reverse complement strand
GAGTTTTTGAAGACACGGTTATTGTGCCGGGGCTTTGCTTTTTGGGACGTGTGCGCGTGCTATGCTCCCTCAACAATAAGTCCGATGCAGCGATGCTGCACCGGACTTTCTACATCCTAGAATGGCTATCAGCCTTTGGCTGTTGGGCTCTTACGCCTCCGTGGGCTCCACGCCCAGCTCGTTGCGGACGAGCTCGAAGGCGGCGGCGATGGCCTTGTCCATGTCGTAGTACTTGTAGCCGCCCAGGCGACCGGCGAAGATCACGTCGCCCTCCTGCGCCGCCAGTTCCTCGTACTGCTTGTACAGGGCCTCGTTCTTGGCGTCGTTGATGGGGTAGTAGGGCTCGTCGCCGGGCTTCCAGTCGGCCGGGTACTCGCGCGTGATGACGGTCTTGTCCTGCGTGCCGAACTCAAAGTGCTTGTGCTCGATGATGCGCGTGTAGGGGATCTCGCGCTCGGTGTAGTTGACCACGGCCACGCCCTGGTGGTCGGCCTCGTCGAGCGTCTCGGTCTCGAAGCGCAGGCTGCGGTACTCGAGCGTGCCCAGCTTAAAGTCGTAGAACGCGTCGATGGGGCCGCAGTAGATCGTCCTGGCGGCGATATCGGGCTCGGCGGCGGCCAGCTCCTTGTACTCCACGCCGCAGCGCACCTCGACGCTCTCGAGCATGTTGGCGACCATCTTGGTGTAGCCGCCCATGGGGATGCCCTGGTAGCGGTCGTTGAAGTAGTTGTTGTCGTAGGTAAAGCGGCAGGGGAGGCGCTTGATGATGCTCGCGGGCAGGTCGCGGCAATCACGGCCCCACTGCTTCTCGGTGTAGCCCTTCACGAGCGTCTCGAAGATGTCGCGGCCGACGAGCGACAGTGCCTGCTCCTCGAGGTTCTGCGGCTCGCCGATGTTCTCGGCGGCCACCTGCTCGGCGATCTTGGCCTTGGCGTCTGCCGGCGTGACGACGCCCGGCCACATCTTGGCGAAGGTGTTCATGTTGAAGGGCATGTTGTACATGTTGCCGTGGAAGTTGGCGACCGGCGAGTTGACGTAGTTGTTGAACTCGGCGAAGCGGTTGACGTAGTCCCAGACGTCCTTCATGGAGGTGTGGAAGATGTGCGCGCCGTAGCGGTGGACCTGGATGCCCTCGACGTCCTCGGTGTAGATGTTGCCGGCGATGTGATCGCGGCGATCGATGACCAGGACCGACTTGCCGGCGCGCCTGGCGGCATTGGCAAAGACGGCACCCGAAAGGCCGGCACCGACAACGAGGTAATCGTACTGGGACATGGATATGCTCCTTTGTATGTCAATTGGACAGTTACTTTAGTTTAGGGACAAACATATCTGATGTCTTTGTCCCAGGGATTAGTGTAGCAGATGCTCTTTCAACAGCTCTAGCGCATGTACGTAGCCCTTCAGGCCCTCGCCGGTGATGGTGGCAAAGCAGGCCAGGCGGGCGTAGCTTACCTGGCGGAAGTCCTCTCGCTTCTCGACGGCGCTGATGTGGACCTCGACGGCGGGGATGGCGACGGCTTTGAGGGCGTCGAGGATCGCCACGCTGGTGTGCGTGTAGGCAGCCGGGTTGATGACGATGCCGTCGACCTTGCCGTAGGCCTCCTGAATCTTGTCGACGATGCTGCCCTCGTGGTTGGACTGGAAGACCTCGACCTCGTCAAAACCCTGTGCAGCGCCTGCCTCCTGGCAGATCTGGACCAGGCGGTCGTAGTTGTCGCTGCCGTAGATGCCCGGCTCGCGAATGCCGAGCATGTTGAGGTTGGGACCGTTGATGACGAGTGCTTTCATGGTTGCTTCCTTTGCGGTTGGTCGGGCGGTGAGGCGGAATGAAAAACCACCACAAAGGTGCCTGTCCCCTTTGTGGTGGTTTTTGTTAGAGAGCGGGTGGGAGGGTGCCGAGGAGGGCGCGTGCGGTGTTGGCGGCGCAGTCGCGTGAGTCGATGATGTAGTCGGCCCAAGCGCGGTAGCGCGGCATGCGCTGCTCGGCGAGCTTATCGATGCCATCGCGGGCGGTGATGGGGCGGCCCTTGTGGGCGAGTTCGTCGAGCTTGCGGTTGAGCATCACGATCTGGCTGTTCTGGTGCAGCAGCGGGTAGTTCTCGTCACGCGTGACCACGCCGCCGCCGGTGGAGAGCACCAGGCCGCTTCGCTTGGAGATGTCGGCCAGCGCCGCCGTCTCCTGCTCGCGGAAGGCCGCCTCGCCGCGCTCGACGATAAAGTCGGCACAGGGCATGCCCAGACGCTCCTCGAGCGCGCGGTCCAAGTCGATGTGCTCGCGGCCCGTGAGCTGGGCGATCTGCTCGCCCACGCGGGTCTTGCCCGAGCCCGGCATGCCGATGAGCGCGATGTTTTGCTCGTGGCGGGACAGGCGCTCCGTCACATCCAGGATGCGCTCGCGCGGTGTAATCTGACCGGTGTAACGCTCGACAGCCTGTGCCGCTTGGGCCACGAGCATCAGCAGGCCGCCGATGCAGGGGATGCCACGGCGCTCGGCCTCGAGCATGAGTCCCGTGCGGGCGGGATTGTAGACAATGTCGATGACACCCTCGAGCGCATCGAGCCCTTCGAGCGTGCAGGGCGCGTCGGGGCAGTGAGGGAACATCCCGGCGGGCGTGCAGTTGACGAGCAGCGCCGCGTCGGACTGCTGTGCGATGTTATCGTAGTTGACCTCGCTCGTGCGGCCGACAGGTACAACGACCGCGCCCAGGTCGCCGAGTACCATGCTTGCTGTGGTGCCGGCACCACCGGTGGCGCCGAGCACGAGGACCTTCTTTCCGGCAACCTCAACGCCCAGCTCCTCGACCAGGCACTGAAACCCAAAGTAGTCGGTGTTGTCGCCGCGCAGGCGGCCGTCGGGTAGGCGCGTGATGGTGTTGACGTTGCCCATGCGCTTGGCCAGCGGACTCAGCTCGTCCAGGTAGTCCATGACGGCGCGCTTGTAGGGGATGGTCACGTTGGTGCCCTCCCACTCGTCGCCCGTCATAAAGGCCTCGAGGTCCTCGGGCTCGCGCTCAAAGCGCACGTATTCCAGCCCTGCGAGCTCCTTGTAGATGGTCGGGGTGTAGCTGTGGCCCAGCACGCGGCCCAGCACGCCGTAGGGACGGGTTGCGGCGGTATCGGTCATCTAGAGCACCTCCGTGTAGCTGCCAAAGTAGGTGAAACTCTCGCACACGTCATCGATGGAATCGAGCAAGTCGTCGAGGGCCTTGCTGCCAAAGGGGCAGTCCAGGTCAAAGTAGAACATAAACTCAAAGTCGTGCCCGGGGATGGGGCGGCTTTCGAGCTTGATGAGGTTGATGTTGAGCGCGTAGAAGCGCTCGAGCACGCGGTAGAGGGCACCCGGCTCGTTGGCCGTGGTGATCATGAGCGAAGTGCGGTTGGCGCCGGGATAGACGCGCGGCTCGCGGCTGATGACGACAAAGCGCGTGTAGTTGTTGTCCGAGTCCTGGATGTTGGGCTCCAGCACCTCCAGACCGTAGAGCGCGGCGCAGCTGCGCGAGGCGATGGCGGCGATGTCGGTGCGATCGGAGTTGGCGACCATCTCGGCCGACATGGCGGTGTTGGGGTACTTGGTGGCGTGCAGGCCGTGGACCTCGATAAAGCCGGCGCACTGGGCGATGGCCTGGCCATGGCTGTAGACCTCGCGCACGTCGGCGAGCTTGGTGCCGGGTTTGACGAGCAGGTTGTGATCGATCTTGAGGCGCAGCGAACGCACGATGTGGAAGTCGAACTGGGCGAGAAGATCGTAGACGGCGTTGACCGAGCCGGCGGTTGAGTTTTCGATGGGCAGCACGCCAAACTCGCAGAAGCCGTCGCGTACGGCGCGCATAACGCCCTCAAAGGTCTCAAAGAACGCAATATCGGGCACGTCGAAGAGCTTGCACGCGGCTATCTGGCTGTAGGCGCCTTCCACGCCCTGGCAGGCAACGCTGGCCGTCTGGGGAAAGGGCGTATCGAAGGCTGCTGCCGTGGCATGGGCCTTTTGCGACACGGTGATGCCCTTGAGCTCGTTGATGTAGCGCTGCTGCTCGGCCTTGCTCATGCTCATGAGGAGGCGGAACAGGGTAATGGTCTGGGCCTCGTAGCGCTCGGGTGCTCGGCTGGCAAGGTTGTTGAGTTTGGAGCGCTCGCGGGCGGGGTCAAAGACGGCCTTGCCCATCTCGATTTTTGACTTGGCGACCTCGGTGGCAATATCCATGCGCTCGATAAAGCTATTGAGGAGCGTGGTATCGATGCCGTCGATGGCCTGGCGAATATCGGCAAGGTCCATGGAGACCCCTTTCGTGAATCGTTGCCTGGGGTAGTTAATTTGGGACGGGGCTTTTTTAGCTACCCTTGCTGGGAATCGGACGAACCGCTAGTGATTTTGGCAGATGTAGTTAAAATAGCCCCGTCCCAAATTAACTGCCAAAATAGTCTAACCCAGGTGCAGATGGGCCAGAAGGGCTTCGCGCTCGTTGGGAACATTGTCCTCGATCACAGCGTCGAGGGCGGCGTTGAGCAGCTGCCCCAACTCCGGCCCGGGCTTGACGCCAGCGCGGATCAAGTCGCCGCCGTTGATGGCAAGCATCTTGAGCGTATAGGGCTCCCCCGCCTCAAGCAGGTTGTGGGCGAGCGAACGCATCTCCTCGATTGTCTCGACGTAATAGAAGCACGACGGCGCCTTGCCCAGCGTATCGGCACGTTTAAGGTCCATGAGCTCGTCAATCAGGCGCGGCGTGTCGACGCCCTCGCCCGAAAGCGCGCGCATCATATTGAGCAGGCAGGATCGCTCGGGACGCAGCGGCTTGTCATGGTACTTGATTAGCAGGCACACGTCGCGAATCAAATCGTGAGAAAGCGCCAGACGATCCATAATGGCGCGCGCCTTCTTGGCGCCAAGCTCGGGATGACCGTAGAAATGGCCGCTGCCCGCATGGTCGACCGTAAAGCAATCAGGCTTGGAGACGTCGTGCAAAAACGCTGCCCACATTAAGCTCGGCGAAGGCTCCACGCCATCACACAGTGCCAACTCCCCCGCTACCGTCAACACGCGAGCGATATGCTCGTAGACATTAAAGGCATGATAGACGCTGCACTGGTCAAAGCCCCTTCCCGCAGCAAGCTCGGGCACGGCGGCGCAAATAAGCTCGGGGTAGCGCAGCATAGCGTCTCCCCCATGACCGGTCGAAAGAATG
>USQE01000107.1 GCA_900556675.1 uncultured Collinsella sp. | reverse complement strand
CCGCAACGGGCGGGCCTACCTTGCACTGGAGGACGGGGCCTACTACGCAGTGGAGATCGAGGCGAACCCGGACTACCGGCTGGACGACACCCCGCACTACTTCGAGGTCGAGGACGGGGTGGTAACGACACTCAAGATCACCAACCAGAAAAACTCCGGTATTCTCCTTCATAAGGTAGACAGCGTGACCGGCGACGGCATCTACGGCGTGACGTTCCTCCTCTATGATGAGGACAAAAACCCCGTGGGCGAGTTCGTCACCGATGACGACGGCTATATCTACATCACCGCCGACGACCTCCCGGATGGGGCCAACACCAGCGGCCGATTCTACCTGCGGGAGCTGGAGGCTGCGGAGGGGTACGAACTGGACAAGGAGTACAAGACCATCTATGTCCGGCCCGGAAAAACGGCTGAGATTGAGTGGGAGAACACCCCCATCACCGGCCAGATTCAGATTTACAAGTATGCCGCCGAGTATAACGAGGTGACCGGCACTCCGGCCGGCTCCCCGCTCCAGGGGGCAGTCTATGAGATCAGCAACGCCCGCACCGGGAAAGTGGTGGACTATATCACGACCGACGCCCGGGGCGTCGCGGCCTCCAAGCCGCTCCCCTTAACGCGCTACAAGGTCAAGGAGGTCACAGCGCCAGCCTATTGGCAGGTGGATTCCACTGTCCACGATGTAACGCTGGAATACTCCAGCCAGATCATCAAGCTCAGCGCTTACGATAAACCCTCCAACCTGGGCGTGACCATTACCAAACGGGGAAACGCCTCCGTCCTGCGGCAATAGGCCCCTCGGAACTCATCGACCTGACGGGTGACCCCAGCCTTCACGCTCTCGATAGAGCGCTCGGACATCCCGTTGAGCTCGGGGACCTCGACGATCCATTTGCCCCGGTTCTGCTCGCCCGTGAGCTTGACGTCGCCGAGGTTGATCACGGAGTCCGTGAAGTACTCGTCGCGGATGGCGAGGCCTCGGGCGAAGGACGACTTGCCGATACCCCCGGCGCCGCACAGGATGGGCATGTAATCGGCCTTGCAGCCCGGGCTGTAGGCGCGGGCGATGCCCTCGCAGAACAAGATGCGCTCGACCTCCGAGACGTATACGCTCCTCTCCGCACCAAGGTAGACATTGAGGAGCGTCCCTACGCGCGGGATGCCGTCCCAGGTGAGGGCGTCGAGCATGGCGACGAGCGGATCGTAGGCATTGTCCTCGGCGACGATGGTCAATGCGAGCAACATGAACTTCTCCTTCTGGAGGGAGATGGTCTGCTGGAGGAGGGCGAAGAGCCGCGCGTCGTCGCTGTCGCGCCACCGGCGTTCCCTCGCATCCGCGTCCCAGGGCAGAGGGCCGGTCTTGAAAAGCTCGTTTGCGAGCCGGTTGTAGCCGACGTTCAAGGGGAGGGACTTGAGCTCCTCGACGATCTCGTTGACCGTCGGCGGGGAGCGGCGCTCTGGAGGCTGCGGCCCAAGGACGTCGTCGTGCTTCTGCGCACCCATCAGGCCACCTCCTCGCGAGACTGGGGGCGTCGTGGGCCGTTGATGGGGCAGGCACTGCCGAAGACGAGCACTTCGAGCCGGCTAAGGCGAAGCTCCGTGTCGACCAGACGCTCGACCAGCTCTTCCTCTGTCAGGGGATGGTCGAGGCCGTGGTCGCGCAGGATGGTGCGGCGCCGGGCGGAATTCATCATGCTAAGATTCATCGATGGGGTCCTCCTTATGTGTGGACTCATGATTTTGGGCGACGGCCGAGCTTTGGTCGGGGAGGCCGTCGTCTATCCCGAGGTTTGCGATAAGTGCGTCTTCGAGTTCCACGGGGGAGCGCTCGGGCGCGAACGATTCGGCGAAGGCGGCAAGCGTCTCAAGCGACTCGACGAGCTCGTCGTCCATGTCTGCCGCGCGCCGGATACGCCGGAGTTCCGTTACGACGGGCCCCACGCGCTCCTTGACCGCCTTGCGCATGCGGGTGGTCGCGACCACGGTGAAAGTGCCCTCAAGCAAGCATTTCGTGATGTACTCCTGCTTTGACAGGCTACTCAGGGCGACGCGGAGGTCGAGCTGGTCCGCCTCTGCGGGCGACATGCGGAAGGCGATGGTCTTGCAGCGGCGGCGCCCCTTGGCGTCCATAATCGGCTTAGACATCCGACATCATCCCATCAAGGGCCTCCACTAGATCGTGCTGCGTCGAGGGGAAGAGATGCGAGTACATCTCCGTGACCTCGGCGGTCTCGTGGCCCATGCGATCGGCGATCGCCGTGGGCGAGTAGCCGCTGTTGACGAGGGCGCTCACGTGGGAGTGGCGGATGTCGTGGATACGGATGCGCTTCACGCCCGAGAGCTCGCAACCCCTCTTCATCTCATGCGACAACGCATGTTTTGTGATGGGGAAGAGTCGGTCGGTAGGAACGATTTCGGGATGTGCTGCCAGATAGTCGCGCAGTTCCTCGCGAAGGAGGCTCGGCATGACAATGTCGCGCTTCGAGGCTCGCGTCTTGGGTGGGCCGATAACGTCCTCGCCCTTGACGCGGGCATAGGAGCGGCGGATGCGGATGACGTTGAGCCCGAAGTCGATGTCCTCCGGACGAAGGGCAAGGAGCTCGCCCTCGCGGCAACCCGACAGATAGAGCGTCAGGAAAGCGAGGTAGATGAGGGGCTTATCCTCGATGGCCTGGGAGAAGAGCTTGAACTCGGTAGGGGTCCAGTAGAGCATCTCCTTCTCGGGACGCTTGGAGCCGACCTTTCCCGCCGCCAGCATGGGGTTCTGGGGCAAGCGGTAGAAGCGGACGGCGTGGTTGAAAATGGCTGAGAACTGGTTGCAGATGGTGTGGAGATAGCTCTGCGACAGGCCCTGCTCAAGGAGCCAATTCTCCCAACGCACAACGTCTGCGGCCTTGACGTCGCAAAGGCGCATCTTACCGAAGACCGGGAGGATGTACTTGTCGATGATGGCATCCTTGGTGAGCTTGGTTCCAACGCGCAGCCGAGGGTAGACGTCGCGGGTGTACATGGTCTTGACGAAGGCCTCGACGGTGATCTCGACGCGCTCGTTGCAGGACGCGAGGAAGTTGCGCTCCCAAGCGACGGCCTCCTTCTTGGAAGCGAATCCGCACTTCGTCTTTTTGTGGCGCTCGCCTAAAGAGTTGCGGTACCAAGCCTCGACCGTCCAGGTCCCGCGCTTCTTGTCTCGGTTAACTGACATGGGCCATCGCCGCCCTCTGCTTGGAAGGGGCGGAGAGAAGCCGTGCCTCGAAGTACGAGCGCTGAACCTTCCCGGGGATGGTCATGATTCCCTGAGCTGCAAGTTCTGCATTCAAGGTCTTAATCAGCTTGAACGCATAAGACTTGCTCATGCCCGTGATCTCGGCAACCTCCTCCGCGCCGATAAGCTGACGTGTCATATGTAGTCTCCTTTCCAGAGCGGGGCACCGATTGCCCCTCGTCTTGATTATGTCCAAAAAACGTATGACCTACTACGGAAAGTGTAATTTTGCAGATTAAGTCACATCTCCTACATTTTTTGTATGCATGAGATTTCGCATGTAGACTTGAGAACAGTTTTTCTTCGGAGGTGTATCTGGATGACTGCCGTCGATCGCATCGGTGCTGCCAAAGAGACCCTGACGTCATTTGTGGCCGATAGGGAGTGGGAACAAACGAGCAAGCGCTGGGGAAGGCTACGGCTGTCCGAGAAACTGCTCCGCCTCCGTTCGGCGCGAAAATGGACACGAAAGGTCGCCGCTCAGGCGGCAGGCATTTCGGAGTCGGCCTTGAGGAACTACGAGCTCATGAAGTCTGCCCCGAAGGAAGAGCATTTGGAGGGGCTTGCGAACGCCTATGGCATACGGGCTGAGGCGCTCCATTTTTATGATTTCAACGATACTGACCTGATTGCTCAGGCTTTTTTCCAATTTGCCGCGACATATGGGTTCGAGCCTGTTGCAAACGAGCGCTATTCAGCGCTCAAGCCGACTTCGCCTTTCATGGAGTCTTTTCTAAAGAAGTGGGCAGCTCAGTATGCTCAAATTGAGAGCGACTCCGATCGAGACGACTATGAAAGATGGAAGGACAACTTCTCAGCCGACTTTGATCCGTCCCAGTTCCCCCTCCGATACGAATATGATCCACGAGATTCTTGGGTGCCGATTACGCCTTGGCAAAATAGGATGCAGTCCAAGAAGCTGCCCGAGCTAAGGGCGCGGTGTACCCCTGCAAAGACCCAGCTGGATTTGGCCCGAGAGGCTGATCTCTCCCTCGCAACGCTACGTTCGTATGAACAGGGGGCTAGGGTGCCGAAATATGCGGCGCTTCAAAAACTGTCCAGCGCTCTTGAGGTGAAGAGGGGAGCGCTTGTATTTACCGATTTCGGTAGTCCTGTTCAAGCTGCTCATGCGCTATTTCAGCTCTCGGCTTCATATGGATTGATTCCGCTTCAACTGGAAGAGGGGCCGGCGCTTCTAGCGAGAGCGCCTGTTCCCGACTCTTTTCTTTTTGAATGGGCGAAGAGGTACGAAACGCGCGTGAAGCAGGCCGATGAATACGACGAGTGGCTTGATCAGTTCGACTATTTCGAGCACGATAAGTCCGATGGCTATGTCGAGAAGTTCCGGCAGCATGAGATACGCCAACCGAACGGTTCATCGCTTATTGACGGCTATGTCTATAGCGATTTCTGTCCCTTTGACGAGCGATTTAAGAAGGGGTATGCCCTGCCCTAATTGTGGTCAGATTAGCCGGCGTGAGGACCAAATGAGTATCAAACGGCGATGGGAGAATGCCTGATAGAACGGACTGAGGTAAAACGAGCGCCTCATTTACCTGCGGCACCCGTTATCGAGTGGGAATAAACGATATTCGTTGATTTCAAGCCTCTGACCTGCGAAAACAGGTCGGGGGCTTCTTATTTTGCAACCTCTGTGCAACCTTTGCGGTTTCGCGCCCCGTGAACAGGGGACGTAGCACTGTTCACGTCTGGGCCCATATCGGCACCGATCATTGCCCGCGCTGCTTCTGCTTGCGCTTCAGCTTCCGCTGCTCGAGGCACGTCGCCCGGTGTTCCTCGCCAGAGGAGAGCTGGCCGTTCCTTGCGAAACCGCGAGGCCAGCTATATCCGCTTGCTGCGGGCTTGCTTGAGCCAGTTCCCCTTGAAAGAGCCTATACCTCCGAAGAACTTGTTGTACGTCTCACCGTTC
>USQE01000106.1 GCA_900556675.1 uncultured Collinsella sp. | reverse complement strand
GGTATTGGCATTTTGCCGGCCTGGCGCAACCCATCCGTATGAGCCCCTCGAAAGCCTCGCTGCTTTCGAGGGGCTTTCGTTTTCCCAGATAAAACCTACCAAAATGAAGCTGTCGCTTTTTGGTAGGGAGGGTGTATCGTTTTATCATTATGAGGTAACATGAAACTAGACGTTATATACGTATTAGTTATTTCGATATTTCGATAAGAGTGATCAGATATGTCCGCGCCCAAAAATGCACCGCTTTACCAGCAGATTTACGACGAGATCAAGGATGCGATCGAGAAAGGTGTTTATGCACCCAAGGAGCGTATTCCGTCCGAGCTTGAGCTAGCCGAGCAGTACGACGTGAGCCGCATTACGGTGCGCCGCGCCGTCGAGGAGCTGTGCTCCGATGGCTACCTGGTTAAGCAGCAGGGCCGTGGTACCTTTGTCTCCACGCCGCACATCAATCGTCAGTTCCACGCTTCGACGCTGCAGACGTTTACCGCGCTGTGTGCCAGCAACGGCATGAAGGCGGGCGCGCATGTGGTCGATCGCCAGATTGTGCCGGCACGTCAAAACGAGATGGAGTTCTTTGGCCTGCAGAAGGACGCGCTGCTGCTGCATATTAAGCGCGTGCGTACAGCCGACGGCGAGCCCATCTTTGAGGAGAACATCTTTGTGCCGTTTGACGCCTACCGTGAGCTGTTGACGGCCGATCTTGAGGACAAGTCGATTTTTGCCGAGGTCGAGCGTGTTGGCGGAACGCCGATTGTCTCGGTTGGCTACCGCACGGTCGAGGCCGTTCGTGCCAATACCGAGCAGGCAGCCGAGTTGGGCATTGCTCCGCACGATCCGCTGCTCAACCTGCGTGCCAGCTTTACCGGTCCCAATGGCGAGCCGGTCCTGATGGGTAAGCAGTACTACGTGGGATCGCGCTACGTTATGGTCATGTAGGGTTGGTTCCGCCGTTCTGACGAACGGCGGATCGGTCGACGCTGCTCCTTTGGTTACGCGGTTTTACCAAACCGCGTAACGGCTCGACGCTGCAAACGCCCCTAAGCGGCAATCTGCAGAATGAGCGTGGAAAATATTCCGTTTTTGGCTTGGTGACGGGCTCAAAGTGGGAGATTATCCACGCTCATCCTGAAAGTGTCCAAAAATCCACGCTCGTTCGCCTTGGATTACGTTGCCCGTGGCCGATGGCGGCGCGGCACCGGTCCGCGTGGCGGCGTATAATCGGCGGCAGATGACTTGGACGTTAGGAAACCATGACCGATAGCATGCAGCAGATGGCGCTCGACACGCTCGGCGCCTATTTTGGCTACACCTCGTTTCGCCCGGGACAGGACCGCATGGTCGATGCAATCCTTGCCGGTCGCGATGCGTTGGGTGTTATGCCCACGGGCGCCGGCAAGTCCATTTGCTACCAGGTGCCCGCGCTCATGCTGCCCGGCATCACCTTTGTGGTGAGTCCGCTGCTGTCGCTTATGGAGGACCAGACCCGTGCGTTGCTCGCGGCGGGTGCGCGACCCAGCTATCTCAACTCCAGCCTTACCCCGGCCCAGCAAAACACCGTGCTCAAGCGGGCGCGCGAGGGCCGCTATCAGCTTATGTACGTGGCGCCCGAGCGCTTGCTTGAGCCGCGTTTTTTGGCCTTTGCGCAGGAAGCTGCGGCCGAAGGCGGCATCGGCGTGCCGCTCGTGGCCATTGACGAGGCCCACTGCGTGAGCCAATGGGGCCAGGATTTCCGCCCCGCCTACCTGCAGATTCGCGAGTTCATCGATTCCCTGCCGCAGCGCCCTATCGTGGCAGCCTTTACCGCTACGGCGACCGAGCGTGTGCGCGCGGACATTCAGCAGATGCTCGGCCTGCAAAACCCCGCGACGGTGGTGACGGGCTTCGATCGCAAGAACCTCTACTTTGGTTGCGAGGAGATGGGCGACAAGGCCAAGACCGCCTGGGTGCGCGACTATGTGATTGCGCATTCGGGCGAGAGCGGCATCGTGTATTGCTCGACCCGCAAGACGGTCGATGCGCTGGCAGGCGAGCTTGCCGAGGCGCTGGGCCCCAGCGGCATTCGCGTGGGTCGCTACCATGCCGGCATGGGCAACGACGCCCGCCGCCAGAGCCAGCGTGCCTTTATCGACGACGACATTCAGGTGATGGTTGCCACCAACGCCTTTGGCATGGGCATCGACAAGCCCAACGTGCGCTACGTGATCCACAACAACGTGCCCGAGAGCATCGAGGCATACTACCAAGAGGCGGGCCGCGCCGGCCGTGATGGCGACCCGGCAAGCTGCCACTTGCTGTGGAACGGTAACGATTTTCGCATGCGCCGCTTTTTAATCGACCGCGGTGATGCCGCCGATGAGGCACTCGACGACGAGCAGCGCGCGTGGGCGCTCCAGAACCGCTACCGTCTGCTCAGCCAGATGGAGGGCTACTGCAATACCACCGGCTGCCTGCGCGAATACATGCTGCGCTACTTTGGCGACGAGGCCGCGGCCGAGCATGCTGCCGCGGCTGGTGCGGGCGCCACCGCCACGGACGAGGCCGAGGGCTGCGGCAACTGCAGCAACTGCCTCACGCAGTTCGAGGTCGAGGACGTCACCGATATGGCCCGCGCCGCTGTGCGCTATGTGGCCACGCGACCCATGCGCTTTGGCAAGTCGCTCATCGCCGACGTGCTCCACGGCGGCAACACCGAGCGCATTCGCCAGATGCATCTGGACGAGGACCGCGGCTATGGTGAGCTGTCGAGCGAATCGGTCGGGCGCATCAAGGACATCATCGGCCAGCTGTGCGGCCGCGGTTACTTGGCCGCCTCGCAGGGGCAGTACCCGGTCGTTGGCCTGGGCCCGCGTGCCGGCGAGGTCGAGGACGAGGCGTTTGCCTTTACCGTCAAGCGTCGTGCGTCCAAGCGCAAGGCCTCGGCCCGTGCCCGCCGCGCGGTGGATCTGCTGCGTGAGGAGGCCGAGCTGGATCAGGGCCCGCGCGTGGGCGACGATGCCGAGCTGTTCGAGCGCCTGCGTGCCCTGCGCAAGGAGATTTCGACCGAGCTGGAGATGGCGCCGTACATGGTCTTCTCCGACAAGGCTCTGCGCGGCCTGTGCCGCCTACGCCCGCAGACGCGCGACGAGCTTATCCAGGTCAACGGCATCGGCGAGAAAAAGGCCGATGCCTTTGGCGAGCAGTTTATGGCGGCGATTGAAGAGTTTGAGTCCGAGCATGCACGGAATGGAGCATAACGATGACATCCGACGATAAAACCGAGCGCACTGAGGTGTCCGCCGTGCCGCTGTACCAGCAGGTTATGGACGACCTAAAGGGCGAGATCGCGCGCGGCGTGTACGCATCCGGCTCGCGCATTCCTTCCGAGATGGAGCTCGCGAAGTACTACGGCGTGGGACGCATCACCGTGCGCCGCGCCGTCGAGGAGCTGTCGCGCGCGGGGTATCTCAACCGCCAGCAGGGGAGGGGCACGTTTGTGTGTGCGCCCAAGCTCAAACGCAAGATTGTCCAGAAGGGTGACGTTCAGAGCTTTTCCGAGGGTTGCGCCGCCAACGACATGGTGGCCGGAGCACGTCTGGTGTCGCGCACGGTGGTTGCGGCGACGCGCGAGGACGCGGCGTTTTTTGGGGTGGAACCCGGCTGCGAGCTCATCGTGGTCGAGCGCGTGCGCACGGCAGATGGCGTGCCCGTCATGCTCGAGAACAACGCCTTTGTGCTGGCCGACCATCCCTATCTGCAGACGCTTGCCGACAAGGAACTCACGGACAATTCCATCTTTGCGCTCGTTGCCGAGCGTTCGGGTCGCGCGCCGCTCAAGTCCGACCCCTGCACCGTGGAGATTGCGCTTGCCGATGCTCAAGCGGCCCTGCTGCTGGAGGTGCCGGTCGGCGAGCCGCTCTTCTATATGGAGGCTTACTTTACCGATGAGGACGAGCGGCCCTTGCTGCTCGGACGCCAAAAGATCGTGGGCTCGCGCTACGTCTTCGACATCTAACGTCCACAGATAGAACAATATAGAACAAGTTTGGTGAAATGACTTCACGTGCATCGTCGTGCGTGCTATAAATAGGACAACATAGAACGACCGCAGGTACGAGCTGCCGTCGTTCAAGGCTGCCACACAAGGAGGAACATCACCGTGAACGCACACGATCTGGTCCAGGAAATTATCGAGCGCAAGGGCAAGATTGAGAACGTCTTTTGGATCGCCTGCGGCGGTTCGATGATCGACCTGATGCCGGCCAACGAACTGCTCAAGCGCGAGGCCACCACGTTTGCCTCGACGGTCTACACGGCACGCGAGTTTTGCCTGATGGCCCCCAAGAGCCTAGGGCCGAAGTCGCTCGTCATCGCCTGCAGCCACAGCGGTAACACGCAGGAGGTCGTCGACGGCTGCGAGATGGCGCTGGCGGCCGGCGCCGAGGTCGTGGCCATGACCGACTGCGAGGGCTCCAAGATCGATAACGGCAAGTGGACCACCTGGGTCTACCCCTGGGGCGAGGGCGTCCCGCAGGCCGAGGTCCCGCAGGGTATCGGCGCTCTGATCGCCGCCGAGCTGCTCGACCAGCAGGAAGGCTACGAGGCACTCGCCGACATGTACGAGGGCCTCAAGCAGATGGATGCGTTGCTGCCCGCTGCCCGTGAGAAGGTCAACGCCGAGCTGGGCGATCGCTTTGCCGAGCTCTGCCAGCAGCACAAGTTCTTCTATATCCTGGGTTCCGGCCCCAACTTTAGCCAGACCTACGCCATGGCGATCTGCTCGCTCATGGAGATGCAATGGCAGCACTGCTGCTACATTCACTCCGGCGAGTATTTCCACGGCCCGTTCGAGGCTACCGAGCCCGGCGTGTTCTACTTTGTGCAGCTTGGATCGGGCGAGTGCCGCCCCATGGAGGAGCGCGCGCTGGCGTTCCTCAACACGCACACCGATACGGTCATGGTGCTCGATGCGCTCGAGTACGGTGTGGGCGACGTGCCTGCCAGCGTGCGTTCGTTCCTGGAGCCGATCTTCTTCTACAACATGAGCTGCGAGCTGCGCGCCGCCCGCGGCAAGGTGTTCGACCACAGCCCCGAGGTTCGTCGCTACATGGGTATCGAGCAGTACTAATCGAGCGGTATTAAGTTACCGGGGTAACAACTTCTCACGTCGGGGCCTACGCTAAGCGCAGGCCCCGTTTGCGTTGCGATGACCGGTTTTGTTTGTTGGAAAACGAAGTCAAATACTTTTCC